>JAFNRE010000139.1:0-4519 GCA_017385735.1 Mycoplasmataceae bacterium | reverse complement strand
ATTTTTAAAACTAGATTATCAATTTAAAAAAATTCTTTTTATTACTAATTGATGTTTATCAAACAAAGAAGAAAAAGAAATTGATTGTTTTTTAAAAACGAATTTAAATAATAAATATCTCTGAATTACTTTAAAGAACATTAATAATAAAGCAAACAACGATTTATTATTTAAAAAAACTGTTACTTTTAATGATTATTATTTCATTAATGAAAATAAATTAAATAGTATTGCTTTAAGTAGAATGATTCTTAATTATTATTTATATGAAAATGTAAAAAATAAAGAAGTAATTTGAATCATTGATGATGATATGCAATTTCATTATGAAATATATCAAAATGAAAAAAATATTTCTATACCAATAAAACTAAAAGAAGTTGTTAGTTTTTATTATCATCAACAATATGACATGGTGATAGGAAATTATACTAATTATCCACCTGTTCCATTTCTAACAACTTTAAGAACCAACTTAATTGATTATTTATATAATGTTTTTTATCATCAAAAAGTTCATGACAAAAATTTATTATTTTTAAAGAATTATTACTATACATTAGATAAATCTAATAGAAAAAATTGAGAATGATCTAGTAATAATTCATGTAAAAATTTAAATGAATTATTTAATCAAAAAGATACTTCAAGAAAATTATTTGAATTTCATGAAGAATATTTAATAGAAAACGAAGCTATTAATAGAGGTGGAAATTCTTTAATTTTTAATAAAGAAATTTTAAAAATTCCTAATGCAAGTTTAAACATTAACGATGTAATAGGTAGAAGAAGTGATTTCTTTTTTGTTTTAAATGCAAAAGTAAATGGATTTAAAATTATCAATACTAATTTTTGTTTAAGTCATTGTCCAAGAAACAATTACATTTTTAATTATGAACATGAAACTAATAAGTTTATTAGTGACTTAATTGGATATAGCTTTACAACAGCATATAAATATTTAATAAATAATAATATTAAAATTAACTTAACTGATTTTGATTTAAGCAAAAATACACATTGATTTAATATCTTTAAAAATGAATTTCAAACTGCTTTAACACACAGATTAAGTTTATTTATTTTAAATTACTTTAGAATTATTGGAATTTTAAAAATTATTAAAGATAAAACTTATATAAAAGATTTTAATGAAGATAGTTTAAATAACTTAGTACATAAAATTTTAAGATTAATTAATATTGATAATTTATGAACAAGTACAATATTTTTTAAAAATTTAGATATCATTAATAAATTAAATGATATTAATCATTATTCTAATATTATTAAAAACAATCTTAATATTTCAAATAATTTAGATTTCATAGGTATTGGATATGAAGGTATAACCTTTAAAAATGAGAACTGATGTTATAAATACTTTTACAATAATTTAGATTTAGAAAAACTTTTTAATGCATTAAGTAGATTAAAAGATGTTGCTTGATTAACAAAAACAAAAATTTATCAAGATAAAAATATAGTTGCTCATGAATACTTAAATTCTAGTTCAATTAATAAATTATCTAACTTGCAAAAATTAACACAAATAATTCAAATTCAAAATGATTTAATTAATAATAAAGTCTTTATTCAAGATTTAAAACCTGATAATTTTTTATTAGATGAAAATAATCAAATAAAATTGATTGATTTTGGTAAAAATATTTTTAATTTAAGATCAACAGAATATGAAGATAAACTTATTAAAAGCTTATATAGACTTTATAAATATAGTAATTTAAATGAAAATGACTTTTGTAAATTACTTTATATCAATTATCATTTAGATAATCAAGGAATTTATTATCAATATGAAAATTATTTATGATTAAGTAAATTTCATACTAAAGAAGACATTCATGATGAAATTATTTATGATTTAGTTGCACATAAAACTTGAAATAAATTATTAGATTATGGTGCAGGTAAATGCAAAATAGCTAATAAATTAGTTGAAGTATTTCAAAACAAAGAAATTCATGTATTTGATACTAATGAACAAATTTTAAATGAAAGAAAAGATAAAAATATTGTCAAAATAAACTTAACTCATGATAATAAATTAAAAGAAAAATATGATATTGTGCTACTAAATGAAGTCTTGTGTTGTACAACTAAAAAAATCCACAAACAAATTTTAAACAATATTGATAAATTATTATTAGAAAAAGGTAATTTAATTTGTTCAATATGCAATCCATTTTTTGATGATATGTATCCAACACAATTATTAAATAATATTACTAACTATAAACAATATGATAAATGTTTTTGTTTTAATAAACAAACTATTTATGGAACAAGAAAAGAATTGCATTATCCTTTTCTTTATTATCAAAGATTATTAAATAAATATAATTTCAAAATAAAGCAAATTAAACAAGATAAAACATATGCATACAATCTTAATGAAAAAAGTGAATATTTATATTTTGATTGTATTAAACACACTAAAAACTATTTAAATGATTGCAGTTTATTAATTAAAACTAATCCGATGGACCATGAAGTTATAATGCAAAATATTATTCATATTGTTAATCAATTAGAACAAAATGATTCATTTAAAACTATTATTGTTATTGTTGATGATATTAAACATGAAAAGAACAGAATATTTAGTAATGAAAATCTAAAAAAATTAAAACAAAAGTTAAATTACTTAAAAAAATGTTTATATATAGACAAAATCTATTATGCAAGTGACTATGAACATCAAAAAAATGAAATTTATTTAAGGTATTTCAATCAAACTGTACAAAGTACATCTAGTTTAAATAATCAACAATTATTTGCAACATTATTAGGATTTAGTTTGATAAAAACAAAATATGTTTTTCAAACAGATTGTGATATATTGTTCTTTAACAATGATAAAGAAAGTTTACTTAATTATCTAAATAAATTAAAGCAAAATCAAAATGCTTTAAGTCTATCATTAAGCATATGTCATAAAAATAATTCAGAAATTAAATTCAACGAAAGAATAGAAGTTAGAAATTGTTTTATTAATTTATCTTTATTAAATAATATGCTTCCATTAAAAAATAATATTAAAAATAATCAGTTTGAATTAAGTTGACACAAAAGTGTGGATTTAAGTAAAGATCATTTATTTAATTTAAGATCTTATAGCAAAAATTTATACTTTATTCATCCAAGTAATGAATTAAAAAAAGAAAATTTAAACTATATAGCTTATATTTCATGTTTACTTGAACAAAAACATAAACCAAATAAAATGCAACAAGATCATGTTGATTTAATTTCTTGTAATATGTTAAATGAGTATTTTAAAGAGATTAAAGTAAAAAATAGATTAGTAATTTTTAGTAGAGGTAAAGATATAGCACCATCAAAAATACTAAGATGACTAAATTCATTAAAAAAACAAACTATTCAGGATTTTATTGTCATTTATATTGATGATTGTTCAAATATTAAATCTAAAGAATATATAAAGATGTTATTTACTTATGATGAATGATGTAAAGATCATGTAATTAGTTTATTTAATTGAAGACAAATTAAAGAACTACCTAATTTTTATTTTGCTATTAATCAAATTATGGCAAACAATAATAGCATCATTATTAATTTAGATGGTGATGATGCTTTTTTAACTAATGATGCAATTTCTAAAATTAAACAAAAATTTGATGAAGGTGCTGATGTGTCAGTTGGTAATTGTTTTAATACTTTAAAACCAACTAGAATCTATCAAAATGTAAATTTTAATGCACCATGATTAAGAAATGGTGATAATGTTTGATTGCATCCTAAGTGCTTCTTATTAAAACTTGCTAAAAAAATAAAAATTGAAGATTTAAAAATTAATAATAAGTTTGTACAAAGATGTACTGATTTTGCAATGATGTATCCAATATTACTTAATGCAAAAAATCCTGTTTTTATAAAAGATATTATTTATTTATATGATCCAGCAAATATTAAACAAGATAAAAAATATAACCGTGAATTAATTAAGAAGGCATTAAAAAATAAAATACTTAATAAAATATTAAACTAATATACTAAATAAAAAAGTCTAGATATTTGTATAAATACAAAAAGTCAAATAAATTTTATTTAAATTAAATAAATATATAAGATTAATAGTTTATTGAAATCATTTTTATAGTGTTATATATTTTTAATTAAAATTTAAATATTTATATTAAGGAACAAACATGGAAGTAAATTTACTAAATAGTAATTTTGCAGTTGATCCAATTGCAAATTTCTATGAAAAATACAAAACAACATCTAATCAAATTATTACTGAAACTACAAATAATTGATTAAAAAATACTAAAGATGTTTTAGATACAATTCTATTGCAACATCAAAATCAAATTAAACAACTAGAAAATGAAGTTAACACAAGATTTGAAAATGACAAAATTAAGAGTAAAAAAATCCAAAATATCTTTATCTTAATTTTTTGTTTTTTGATTATTGGGTTATTCTTTCTAGGTTTTTTTATTAAAAACAAAAATACTATTAAAACATT
>JAFNRE010000138.1:0-7857 GCA_017385735.1 Mycoplasmataceae bacterium | reverse complement strand
TTTATCTCATTATTATTTTTGTGTGAAATTAAAGCAATATTTGCTCCAATAATACTTGATATTGCTAAAGTTGAACCAAATGCAATTAAACCAATGTATCTTTTTTTCATAATTCTTATCCTTTCTTAAACAAAATAATAAAATTTGTATCAAATTTATGTTTTATACAAATCAATTTTTAGTAATTTGTTTTAACTATTACTAAACACTACTAAGATATTTTGACTTCTAGATGTATATGTTTGACCATTAATAACATATTTACAAATACAGTAATAAGTAAATGTTTCATCTTGAGTTACTGATGAAATATCTATTTGATATGCACTTTTTGTTGTAGTTGTTATTAATGTTCCAGATACGTTCAAATTATTTAATTGATTTCCTGAAACTTCATATCAACTATAAGAAACACTACTTGGATTAGGAAAAATAAATGGATCAAAAACAATATTACTTGCTCCACCTAAAGTATAGTTAATTTGAATTGTTTCAGGTGTTATCATATTTCAGGTTATTGCATGAGTTACAGATGTTGAATTATTTGAGAAATTTGGAAGTGAACCAATAGAATTTGAATTAGTTATAGTCATTGTATAAACATTATTTTGTGGAAATATATCAACATCTTGTAAATAATTAAAGGAATTAAAACTAGAAATATTAGAATTTTGAAATTCTCACCCAATTTTTTGTCCATGTAAGTTTTTAACTGCAGTAATAATATCTAAATTAAGTTCACTTGCACCAGTTTTTGAAATACTTGGACTAAAACTGCTCATAGTAAATGGAGTTGTAAGAATCATTGTTAATCCAGCATTAATAGTTTTATAAGTTGATGAACCATTATATTCAGCATTAAAACTTTGTAATGTTGTAATATTAACTTGCAATAAACCATTATTATTAAAAGAACAACTATTAATTTTAAAATAACTACTACAATCAGAATTAGTTACATTAGGAGCTAGTTCTCAGCCACTATTAACAATACATTGTATAAATGCTAATAATTCATAAGGATTTTCTTTAAAGAAATTATATGCAATATTTTCTAAATTTGTTTGATTTGAAATATATTGTTTTAATTGTGTTAAAGAGGTTTGAACTTGATCAGATTGTGCACTAACTTCAACTTTAAATAAATAAATTAAAGGTGAAGTTTTCATATTATTTGGTCAAGTAATTAGCATTCTTACAATATAAGTTCCTGATTGTGTTCAACTTTTTGTAAATATTGCTTGATTACTTCCAACACTAACAAAACCTGAATCTTGCAAAATTGATCATCCATATTGAACGTTAGAAAGATTGATATCTGGAGCAATAAATTTTAAGTTTAAAGTTTGATTAGTAGATAAAGAAATTGTGTTATAGTTGATTGAATCATATGACGTGTTTGGTGATAATGTTTTATTTACTCCATCTTGAACAAAATTTGTTCACATTTTATTTGGTGCAGATGTACTTATGCTAAAAATATTGCTATATAAATGTGTAACATTATTTTGTAACATAATATTAATAGCAATATTACTTGCTAAGTTTGATAATATTAATTGATTATTAATTAATTTAATTTTAAATAAATTACAAAAACGAGTAATTGGTTCTCATTGATTATTATTTTGTGATATTTGATAATAAATATCTCATTCATTATAAGTAATTCCTGGAACTTGAGAATTTAGTGTCAAAGTACATGAAGTTGTTTCATCTAAATTAACATTAAGATTTGATGTATTTAAATCAACATTTGGATTAGTAATAATTACTCCACCTTGTTTACTACAATTAATGTTTAAAGGATTTGATTGAAGTAAAACATCTCCAGTTGAAGAATCTTTAATTTCTAAGTAATAAGTAACTGTACCAAATTCTGCATATTTTGAAATATCATTAATACTTTTTTGAATTTGAGATGAAATAGATTGATTATTAGATAAAACAGTAACAGAATTTGAACCAGCAACATTGCTTTTTTCAACTAAACAGTATTGTAAAGAATTAGTATTAGATAAGGTTTTATATTGCTTAAAATTTAAATAATATTCTTCATTAACATAACAATTTAAATTCGTATATTGAATGTTATTAAAACTAGTAGTTGCATATAAAAATAAAGCACTATTTTGTATAACAATCATCGTTGAAGCACTAACTTCTTTATTTGTATCAGGATTAATAATAGTTGCTGTTAATTTTAATGTTAAATAGTTGGTGTTTTCATATTGTGTATTTTGTTTTACTAAAATATTAAAAGTATTTTTGCTAAAAGTAAATGGATTAATGTTTGATGAAAAACTTGAAACAACAACTGTATTATTATCAATTGTTAAAGCATATTGAATTTTATATCCTTCTTGTCAAGCTTTTACATTTGGAAGAATTTGAAAATTGTTAATAGTTTGTCCATCTTGTAAATTTAAAATATAATTTGCTTTATTAAATGATAATGGTACAGTTTGTGAAATATTATTTGAAAAACCATAAATATTAACTGAACCAACTTCTTGGTTTGAATAATATACACTAACTTTAATTGTTGAATTATCATTTGATGAATTAATTTCATTATAAGAAGGTAATTCAACTTTTAGATTATTTTTTAGATCTTGTTTATTTAATTTAATATTTGATGAATTAATTATTTCTTGAATAACTGAATTAACAATAGCAGATTTAAGTGCTTCTTTTTCATTATCATTACTTAAAAGATCTTGAAGATTTTGGTTTTTGTATCCACTTAAAGTAATGTTTTTATTTTTTAAAATATTACTGATTTCATTTGTGATTGTTGATTGTTTTGTTTCATCTTGTTTATTATTTTGTTTTTTATTTTGTAAAATTTGTTTGCTATTTTGATTTTTAGAAAGATCAGAAGAAGTAGAAGAAGTATTTGAACATGATATAACACTTGAAGCAGCAATTGTACAAATACTAACAAAAGAAACAAAACCTAAAAGAAGCTTAATTTTTCTTGAATTTTTAGCCATATTTAATAAGTTCTTTCTTTAGTTTTATAGATATTATAAAGAAATTGTTTTTGTAAATTTTTTTTATTCTTTACTTGATTATTTTACTACTTTAAATTAAATCTTGTTTGATTGTTAAAAAAATAATTAAATTTAAAAAAGTACATCTAAAAATATTTGTAATGTTTAAATAGTATTTTTATAAAAAAAGATGAGATTCATTTAGTTAAACAATATAAAAGAATTAATTAGTTAATCGTTTTCT
The DNA here is from genome assembly GCA_017385735.1 of Mycoplasmataceae bacterium. Classification (GTDB taxonomy): domain Bacteria; phylum Bacillota_I; class Bacilli_A; order Mycoplasmatales; family Mycoplasmoidaceae; genus RGIG1987. The sequence goes on along the minus strand of JAFNRE010000138.1, from coordinate 4,617 downwards.
TTTTCCATCTTTTCTAGTAGCTTTTAAATATCCACTATTTAATGCAATTTGTGCAATATTAATAGAACTTGTTAGTAATCTGCATTTTAAGAAATAAATTAAAGCAATGGTGTTATCTTTAAAAAACTTATTAAAATTATATTTTCCTAAGATCTTTTTAATTTCTTGTAATAATTCATACATTAAATTTGCTTTTTGTTTCTTATTTAATGCTTCATTATTTACAATTGCATAACAATACTGAAAATATCCTAATTGCATCATTTGACACAAAATTCGGTTCTTATTATCTGAATTTTTTTCAAAGATTTTTAAAGAAATTGCATACTTTGCTTCAGTTTCAACCATAATTTTAATTCAATCTGCATGTTTGACAAAATTTTGAATAGAAATCGTTTGACTTTCATTGCCACATTGGTATTGGTATAGTGGAGCATATGAAAAAAAAGTACAATAATTTGCTGCAGCATTTACAACTAAAAAAATAAAAACACTATCCATATATGACATTTTGATTGGTAGATCTGGAATAGAAGTGTAAATTTCTTTTCTCATTGTAAAAGCATGTACTGTTAATACTGATAATTTTGTAATCTTAATTTCATCAATTTTAAAAAGATCTTTTTTAAATAACTTATCATAGAATTTTTGACTAACAATTTCATCATATTCATTAATGAAATTTACACTACTAAAAATTAAGTCAATATCATCAGGTAATTTTTTTAAGAAATTGACAAATTTAATTAAACCATATGGATCTAAATAATCATCACTATCTAAAGTTTTAATATACTTACCTTTAATATCTAAATGTTTTGCAAAATTATGCACACTTCCTCAATTACCATTTTCTTTATCAAAAACATGGATTAAATCTTTTCCATATTGTTTTTGAATATTTAATAAAACTTCATAAGTATTATCTTTACTTCCATCATTAATTAAATAAAAATCAACTTCATTATTTAATTGATCAAAATGGACATGACTAAATAAATTATCAATAAAAGAACTGCAATTGTAACAAGGAACTATAATACTTAAAACTTTATTATTCATCTTATTTTTTTAAAATATCTTTAATTATATTAATAGAATTATAAATTGCATCATCTGTATCAAAATATTTATATTGACCAAGTCTACCAACTACAAAGAAGTTTTCATCCATAGCTTTTAATTCACTATAGTATTTATTAAATAACATTAAAGTCTCTTTATTATTAATAGGATAACAAGCTAAATTAAAACGTTTGGAATTAAGATCATACGCCCCTGGATATTCTTTAGAAATTACTGTACCTTTTAAATCTAATTGATTGCATAATTTTTTGTATTCAGTAATTCTAGTTAATTCTTTATCACTTGGATAATTAACTACACTTGTTGGTTGAAAATCATCAATATCACTAAAATATTCAAATTTAAATTCTAAACTTCTATAAGGTAATTTTCCATATCTAAAATCAAATAATTCATCAATCATCCCTGTAAAAAATATGGCATCATAAACTTTATTTTTTAATAATAATTGTAATGATTTTAAATTATATGTTTCTTTGTAATCATAATTTAAATATAAATCAATGTTTTTATGATTTAACATTCTTTGCATCATGCTAGTTCATCCATCTTGTGGAATAGCAACAAATTTATCATTAATAAAATAATTTCATTCATTACTTAATACAATTTTTAATCTATTTAAAACATTTTGATCAATTTTATTAGCAGGTATATCTCACATTTTCATGGTGTAATTTTCATAAATATTTTTATAAACTAATTCACCTAAATGTTTGATATTATTATCATCATTATTTAATAATTGCAAAATACTAACTTCTTTTTGATTTTTGTATACTTCTTTTAATTTACTAAATAAATTTTTATTGTGACTAATTGCATTAATACTAGTTTCATTAATTGGTAAAGGGATTAATTTATCTTCATACTTTACTAATACTTGATGAGTGAAATGATGAAAAGTACTAAATCTACTTAATAAGTTTATTACTTCATCATAATTAGTATGAAAAATATGTGGTCCATACTTATGAATCATAAATCCATTTTCATTTTTATAATCATAAGTATTTCCACCAATATGATTTTTCATATCAATTATTTTTACATATTGTGCACCTTGATCAACTAATAATCTTGCAAGACTAATTCCAGTTATACCTGCACCAATTATTAAAAAGTTTTTATTTTTTAATTCCATAATATATAAATAATAGTTTATAGCATAAAGATAAATTAATTTTTTGTATCATTATTTTCTAATTGTTTGATTCTTTGGGATATACAATTATAGATTTCTTTTGCAAATTTATTTTTATCATATATCAAAATTTTAACTGATCTTGTTGCTCTTGTTAAAGCTTCATATAATCACGTTTCTGTTGGATCATAAAAATTTGAACATTGTACTTTTTTGTCACTAAATTCATAATTAAAGTGTTCATCCTTAAAATTAATTCTAGAATTCAAATATACAATTACTTTTTCATGTTCACATCCAGCAGCACTAAATTGTGTAAAGATACTACTATCTATATTGTTACTACTTTGCAAAACAATAATTTTTTCACCATTTTTTGCATCTATTTGATTACTTGTTTTGTTTGTGTATTCCAGTTCAATATTTATAAATGATTGCAATTCACTCTTTTTATATTTTTTTAAATAATCATCATTTCCAAAAGATATATATTGTAGTTTTGAAAGATCTTTATTATTAAATCTATTTGAAGTTTTTCAGTCCAAACTATAGTGTTTGTTTGGATAGTATTTATCTAAAACATGACATAAATCCTTATATTTTTTAGAATTGTTAGATGGTAAAATGGTGTGATAATGACAATAAATGTCTTGTAAATAATCTCCAAACAAAAATACTCTTTTATTATCCAAAAATTTAATTTCTTTCAATATTGCATATAAAATCTCATTGTTCAGATTATTATATTCATCAATTAACATCATATTGTAATTATTTAATTCATTAACATTTTTTATATATATTATTTTTTGAGGATCTGATCAGTCTATATTAGAATGACCACTGAGACTTTCATAAGGTTCAGCATAATCAATATAAAAATGACCAATCTCTAAAAAATCTCATAAATAAACAATCTTACTTTTGTTTTCAGCTTCTATTTTTTTTACAAACTCATTATTCTTAAAATATTCATAAGATGATATATTTGTAATGATAAACAAAACATGCTTTTCAGTAATAAATAACAAAAATGCAAAAACTGTTTTTCCACTTCCTGGAATTCCATTTATGACAGTTATTCGATAATTTTTAACATTTGATATTTGATTTAAATCATTAAAATTAACATTTGATACTAAAACATTACTAATATAATTTTCATCTTTTCAATTATTAAGTAATTTATCTAAATAGTCTTCTGAATGAAATTGTCTTATGTAATCATGAAAATTATTATCTTTTAAGCATATGTTATGAGAACTTTGAAATATATTTTTAATCTCTTGCTCTTCTATTTTTATTCAATTATTTGTTGGATAATCAAAAAAATCTCCTGATTTTTCATGATTAAATTTGTAATATTGTTGTTTAAATGTTTGTTTGTCTCATTTAAAAATATTTATTCTTATAAAAGTACAATTTTTATTTAATAAACTAAAAATATATGATTCTAAATTAAGATCTTTTCTTTTTATTTTAACTAAAGCATTTCTATAATCTCAATATTTAGATATAATAAGTTCACTATCACTAAAATCTTTAATTTCTACAAGAAAAAAGTATGTATGATTAAAATAATCTTCATTTATAAATAATATATCTATTTCATCTTCATCATATAAATCATTATTTAAATCATTGATTTTTAATGATTGTGGAGAAAATGTTCAATTATCAAATTCTTTTTCATTATTACTTGAATTTAGCAAATATCTTGTTGCAAAATCTTTAAATTTATTTATTTCTTTTTTTAAATTTTCATCTTTGCAATCTTTTAATGCAACAGTATTAATATCTTTTAATCTAAATATTAATGGTTTGTTTTGTTTATTTTTCTTATCTTTGTTTAATGTAAGGTTTTTTAGTGTTATTCCTGAACAGAATCATCAATTATTAAAATCTATTTCTTTTGCTTCTTTTCCTACATTAAATTGAAATAAATATTTTTGTGCAAATTCTTTAAAAACTGTTAATTCTTTTATTGTTATATTATCTTTATTCTTGTTAATTGATGTTTTATCATTTACATTTTTTTGTAAATTTTCAATATAATTCTGAATATCTTTAAATTGAAATATAAAATCTTCTTTATTTAGATTTTGATTGTCCATAGTCTTTTATTTTTAGATCTAATTTTTTAAATAAATACTTATAAATTTTAATCCTTGAATTAAAAAGAACAAAAGATAAATCTAATTGAAAGATATTAATATTAAATTATTGAATATTATTTAAACTTGGAAAGTATAAACGGACAAAAAGTCATTAATAAGAAAGGACTTTTTGTTTTTTATGTCAAGACAATTAAAACCAAATGAATGAATAGAATTATTTAAAATTTATGAAACATCAAATTTGCAAAATGTATGAATAAAATATGCAGA
>JAFNRE010000137.1:0-12205 GCA_017385735.1 Mycoplasmataceae bacterium | reverse complement strand
TTTTTACTTTATATATAAAAAATATTTTTTATAATTCGATATTTTGATATTTCTGAGTTTTATAAAAAATAAATTTTACATATTTTATCTTTCAATAATTCTATTAAACTATTTTCATATAACTGTGTTTTATCAAAATTTTCTTAGATATAATAAGAATAAAATAAATGTTATTGATAATGTAAAATCGAGATAAAAAATGGAAAATAGTGAAATTGATTTACCTTTGAATTATTCTGAAGAAGACACTAAAAGACTTTTTATTACTAAACAGTTAGAAAAAGCTGGATGAACTGGTGATAAAGTTAAAATGGAAGTTCATATTAAAGCAGGTAGAATCATTGGAGAAAATAAAAGACAATCTGCTGGATCTGCTGATTATGTTTTATACTATGGTTCTTCTTCTTGCAACAAACCAATTGCTGTAGTAGAAGCAAAAAGATATCAAACAACTTTAGGAATGGGTAGAGAACAATCTATTGAATATGCACAAAAACTTGGAGCAAGATTTGCATTTTGTAGTAATGGAAAAGGTTTTATTTGTGTTGATTTATTAGATAATAGTGAAAAAGAATTTAAACCTAATGAATTCCCTACTGTTGAAGAATTAACCAATATCTATTTAGATGACAAAAATATTTCAGAAAAAATAAAAGAAATATGAAAACAGCAAATGCCATATATTGATGATAAACAACCACGTTATTATCAAACATTAGCTATTAATAGAACAATTGAAGCAATTGCATCTGGAAAAAAAAGAATAATGTTAGTTATGGCAACAGGAACTGGAAAAACGTATGTTGCTTCAAATATTTGTTGAAAATTATTAAAAACTGGTTTTGTCCATAAAATTTTGTATCTAGCAGATCGCAACATTCTTATAAATCAAACAATAACTGGAGATTTTAAACCATTTAATTCAGTTCAAACAACTATTCATAAAACAGACGATATTTCAAAGATGAAAGCATATCAGGTTTTCTTTGCCCTTTACCAAGGTTTAACTGATAAAAGAAAAAATGATGAATTATTTGACCCACTATCTTATATTAAAGAAAAATTTCCATCTGATTTTTTTGATTTAATAATTATTGATGAATGTCATAGAGGAAGTTCAAGAAAAGATTCAGAATGAAGATCAATTCTTGATTATTTTGAATGTGCAATACAAATTGGTATGACTGCTACTCCCAAAGAAAATAAGAAAGTCTCCAATATTGATTATTTTGGTGAACCACTTTTGACTTATAAATTAAGTGATGGTATTGATGATGGATATTTAGCACCATATAAGGTTGTTAGAATTAATATTGACAAAGACTTAGAAGGTTATAGACCAACACCTGGAACACTTGATGAAGATGGCAATGTTGTACCTGATGAACTTTATAAACAAAATGATTTTGATAAAAAAATAATTATAGATGAAAGAACTAAACTTGTTGCTAAAAGAATAACTGATTTTATGCAAAAAAATGATCCAATGGCAAAAACAATAGTTTTTTGTGTTGATATTGAGCATGCTGAAAGAATGCGACAAGCATTGGTTCAAGATGAAAGAAACAAAAAATATTTGCAAAAAAATGAAAACTATATTGTAAGAGTAACTGGTGGTAAATATGATAAAAAAATAATAACTGAAAGTTTGATTGATAAATTTTCTGATCCACAAGAGCCATATCCAGTTATTTGCACTACTAGTGACTTATTAACAACTGGAGTTGATTGTAAGACGTGTAAAGTCATTGTTATAGATACTATGTTCGGGGAAGAAGGAATGACCAAATTTAAACAAATTATAGGTCGTGGTACAAGAATCAAAGAAGATTATGGTAAATATACATTTACAATTTTAGACTTTAGAAATGCTTCTAGATTATTTGCTGACCCCGCATTTAATGGTGAACCTACAAATATAATTGATAGTGATATGAATGATGATAATGAACTTAAAATAGTTGAAGAAACTGAAGATTTTAAAGATAATGAAGAAAATGATATACCAAGAAAAAAAATTAGAGTTAATGGCATAGATGTTATGATTTCTAATGAAAAAATTTCTTACTATGATGAAAATGGTAAATTAGTAACTAAAAAATATACTGATTATGCAAAAGATAAGTTTTTGTTAAAGTGTGCTACTTTAGATGATTTTTTAAATCGCTGAATAGATTCTGAAAAAAGAGCAATTATTAAAGATGAATTATCTAAATTAGGTATAGATTTAGAAGAACTTAGAAGTGAAGTTAAAATAAAGAACATTGATGATTTTGATTTGTTATGTCATATTGTATTTGATAAAAAACCTTTAACTAGGTCTGAAAGAGCAATGAAAGCAAAAGAATCTTCATATTTTGATAAATATGGAGAAAAAGCTAGAAAAGTAATTGATATTTTACTTGATAAATATGCTGATGGAGCAATAGATGATATCAGCAATATGGATATTCTTAAACTTCCAGAACTAACAGATGAATTTGGTTCACCAGTTTCAATTGTAAAATTATTTGGTAATAAACAAGAATGAAAAAGTCTTGTCAAAAAAATGTCACAAGCTATTTATAGAGGTATTTAGTAATGTCAAAACAAGGACTAGATGGATTAATTAAAAATCTTTCTGATATCATGCGACAAGATGCTGGTATTAGTGCGAATATTGTTAGAATAGAACAAATGTCTTGGATGTTCTTTTTAAAAGCTTATGATGCAAAAGAACAAGAGTGAGAATTAATGGATGAAAAGTATGTTTCTTTGATTCCTGATAATTGTAAATGAAGATATTGAGCAGTTGAAAAAAGTAAAGATCTTACTGGAGAAGAATTGTTAAAATTCATTAATGATACTTTATTTCCAACATTAAAAAATTTACCTATTGATGATAGAACAACAATAAAACAAAAGCTTCCACGTTTTGTTTTTCAAGACACGAATCAATATATGAAAGATGGTGTTCTTCTTAGACAAGTAATTAATAAGATTGAAGATTCTATTGATTTTAATGATGCAAAAGAAAAACACATATTTGGTGATATTTATGAAAAATTATTAAAATCTCTTGGAGAAGCCAAAGATTCAGGTGAATATTATACACCACGTGCTGTTACAGACTTCATGGTAAAAATGATAAATCCACAATTAGGTGAAACTATTGCTGATTTTGCTTGTGGGACTGGTGGATTTTTAACTTCTAGTTTGAATTATTTAACAAATCAAAAAAATACAACTGAAGATATTAAGAAATACAATCAATCTGTTTATGGTATGGAAAAAAAATCAGTGCCTTATTTATTATGTATGACAAACATGCTTATTCATGATGTTGATGATCCCAAAATATATCATGATAATTCTTTGGCTAGAAAAACTTCTGATTATTCTAAAAACGAAAATTTCGATATTATATTAATGAACCCACCTTATGGTGGTACCGAAAAACCTGATATTCAGTCTAACTTTCCAGTTGAATTTCGTTCTAGTGAAACAGCTGATTTATTTTTATATTTAATGATGATCAGACTAAAGCCAACTGGTAGAGCTGCATTGATCTTACCAAATTCTATTTTAGAAGCAACAACTGGGGTTAAAAGAACGCTTAAAGAAAAATTATTTAAAGATTTCAATGTTCATACAATAATTAGACTCCCAAATGATGTTTTTGCACCTTATACAAACATTCAAACAAATTTAATATTTTTTGAAAAAGGTTCTTCAACAAAAACAACATGATTTTATAGACTAGACAAGCCAAAAGGATATAAGCATTTTTCTAAAACCAAACCAATTTTATTGGAGCATTTTGATGATGTTATTAAATGATGAAATAATAGAGAAAAAATAATAGATAAAGATGGAAATGAAAAATCTATTTGTTTAGATATAAATAAAATAATTAGCAATAATTATAATCTTAATTATTGTGGTTTTGTGGAACCAAAAGAAGAAATATTGGATCCATTGACAATAATTTTAAACTATAAGAAAGAAAAAACAAGACTTGATACTGAAATTGAAAACATTTTAAATCAAATAGAGGACATTATTAATGACAAATAAAATATCTTTAATGAGTTCTATTTTGCAATATGCTATGGAAGGTAAACTTGTTTCTCAAAATTTAAATGATATATCGGTTTTTGATTTAATTAAATCAATTAATCAAGAATATTTGTATCTGTTAAAAAATGGTGAAATTACCAAACAAAATCATGATAATACTCTTTTATTTAAAAATAATTCTTATATATTAATTGAAAATGGAAAAGAAATTCCCATTGAGAAAAAAATAATTAATTCTCTTCCTAAAAATTGATCTTTAATAACTCAAAAAAATATTTTTTGACTTGATAATGGAATAAAAAGTGAAGGTGAGAAATTACCAATATTAAATGCGAAATTCTTAAGAACTGGAGAAAATCCTATTTTTGCTAATTCAGGAATAATTGTAACTCCTAAAGATAAAATAATTTTAGTCGATGGTGAAAATTCTGGTGAAGTTTTTATACCACATTGCAAAGGATACATTGGAAGTACTTTTAAAATTCTTAAATTTACAAAATTAATTAATCATGATTTTTTATTACTGATTTTGAAGATAAATAAAGAAAAATATAAAAATAATAAAACAGGTGTTGCAATTCCTCATCTTAATAAAAGAATGTTCAGAAATGATTTAGTAATGGTACCACCAATAGAAGAACAAGAAAGAATAGTTGCAAAAATAAAAAAGTTGGAACCTTTATTAGATAAGTATGAAGAACTAATAAAACAAAGAAATATACTGGATGAAAACTTAGCTACAAAATTAATGCAATCAATTATAAAATCATACATTACCGGACAACTAACTAATCATAATTCGAATGATATTTCAGCTTTTAAGTTAGTTAAATCTATTCAAGAAGAATATGATAAACTGTTGAAAGAACACAAAATTAGTAAACAAAGAAATGATAAAAATATTATTTTTAAAAATAATTCTTATTTTTTAGTAGAAAATAAAAAAGAAGTTCCAATTAGTAGAGAAATAATTAATTCTCTTCCTTGTAATTGATCTTTAATAACTCAAAAAGAAGTTTTTTGACTAGATAATGGTGTAAAAACAATAGGTGAATCTTTACCCATATTAAATGCTAATTTTTTAAGAACTCATCAAAATCCAAATTATATTAACTCAGGAGTGATTGTGAATCCTGGTGATATTGTTATTCTTGTTGATGGTAATGCAGGCGATTTTTTTGTATCAAATTGTAGAGGATACATGGGAAGTACTTTCAAACTTATTAAATTTACAAAATTAATGAATTATGAATTTTTAATATTAATTTTGAGATTAAATCAAGGAAAATATAAAAATAATCAAATAATACCTCATCTTAATAAAGTCAAATTTAGAAATGATTTGGTAATGGTTCCACCAATTGAAGAACAAGAAAGAATAGTTGCAAAAATAAAAAAGTTGGAACCTTTGATACATAAATATGAACAAGTTGTAAAAAAATATAAACTAAATGTAGATATTGAATTTGGACAAAAATAATTTTAAACAAGAAAGGATTATGGTGCATTTATGTCCAAACAATTAAAACTAAATGAGTGAAATGAACTATTCAATCTATATGAATCAAATAACTGTAAAAAAACTTATGAATTCAATGTGCAAAATACAAGACATTTACCAATTCAACAAAATGATGATTTAAATAAAAATACAAAAAGTTTTTATACCATAATAAATAATTTGAATTCTGATTTAGTATTTTAAAAACTGAACTTATATACAAATTAAACATTAAGAAAATGACATTCAATGAATTGGAAAATGAAATTGATGATTTCATTCATTATTACAATAATGTAAGAATTTAAGAGAAGTTGAATTGAATGACACCTACACAATATAGAAATCATTTATAATAAAACATGAAATTTGTCTTTTTATCCAAATCAATATTCTTGTCTAATCCTTTCATATCTTTATCTTTAAAACTTTAAAAAATTAACAACTAAAAATATGTTGTAAATCATTATTAAATTAGTAGTCATTGAAGAAAGTTTTTAAAAAATTTTTACAAGATCTAAAGTATTGCAATTAAAAACAATTTGGTAAAGAAGTTCATATGCAAAAATTAGAAATAACATACTGAATAAATTCATGAAAATAACCAATAAGAAGAAAGAACTAAATATTATAAAATGATTAAAATATAATATATAAACAGCAATTAAATGTTGTATTAATAGTGAATTTTAATAATGTATAAAAATATATAAATGCAGCCAAAATAAAAATATTAAATTTAAAATATTTGAGATATTTTAAAAAACTAAACTAAAAACTATATATAATTTACAAAGTAGGTAAAAAATGAATAAACTTTCTGAAGAACAAATTAAAAAAATTAATGCAGTTTTAAAAGAACAAAAAATTAATGTTGATTTGACTAATGAAGCAGATCTACAAAAAAATCTTACTGATTTAGGAATTGATTCATTAAATGCTTTGAGCATTATTGTGAATTTAGAAGAAAAATTCAATATTCATATGGATGATCAAGAAATTGCTAAAATTAAAAATCTTCAAGAACTTATTAATTTATTATCAAAAACAATTAATAACTAATTTTTTATCTTTTTATAGGGGTATAGTTCAATGGTAGAACGGCGGACTTCAAATCCGCGTGTTATGGGTTCAAGTCCTGTTACCCCTGCCACAAGCACAATATTAGTAACTTTTAATATAAGTTGCTAATATTTTTTTATTCTTCTACAGCTTTGTAAAAATATTGCACAATATTTGAAATTCTTTTACTTTCACAAGCAATATATAACAAGTCACCAATTTCAATTTTTTGTACGTTATTTCCAAATAAGATTCTATTTCCTCTTTTAATACAAAAAATATCAATAAAATCAAACTCATTTCTTACTTTTTGCATTAAAATTCCATCATCAAATTTATTTACAAAAACCTTTATTAAACTATATCCTTCACCAACAAATGAATCTTGAATATCAACTTGACTAGATAAATTTAATGATAATGCTGTAGCACTATTAATTTCAGGAGTAATTACACTAGTTGCACCAATATTTTTTAAAATCTTCATTTGTACACTACCTTTTGCATAAGCAATAATATTAGGTACATTTAATTCTTTTAAATTTGTACACACATAAATTGACACTTCAAAATCTCTTATTGCTACAACAACTGTATCTAAATCTTGAATAGCTAAAGATTTTAAAGCATTAATATTAGTTGCATCTGCAGCAACTGCTGTATCAAATTTATTGTTTAAACGATTAATAACTGCATCATCTTTATCAATTACAATTACATTTAAACCAAGATCTGTTAATTGTTTAGCAATTGATAAACCAAATGTGCTCATGCCAATTATACAAAAAGTCTTTTTTTTAGTCATTACTTAATTTAATCCTTAAGTGATATATTGATTATAATAAAAAAAGTTTTTAAGAACATGAGAAAGATGTATAAATTATAATTAAAATAATAAAGTTTTATGAATTTATCAAACTTAAAAAATGATTCTAAAAACAAGAATAATACAAATAATATTAATAAGGATAAATTGAAAAAAATTTTTAATAGATTCTTGAAACCAAATGTTTTTCAATTTATCTTAATTTGATATTTAATTTTTGTTTTTGTTGGTGCTGGATTGTTAATGGCTCCTATATCAGTTAATTGAGGAACAGTTACAGCACAAAATCACTATAACTTCATGAGTGCATTATTTACTGCAACAAGCGCTTTTAGTGATACTGGATTGGTTGTTACTCCAACAGATACTACTTTTAAACCTTTTGGACAAGTTGTTATTTTCTTTTTAATATTTGTTGGTGGAATTGGATTAATGGTAATTGTTTTATTAATTTACAAAGCATTTTTTCCAAAGAGAAAACTAAGATTTAACATGATTGTATTATTGCAATCAGAAAGAGGAAGTGAAACTTTAAATGAAACAACTAAATTAATTGTTGCTGGAGTTATTTTTATCTTAATAATTAATTTAATTTGTTCATTGTTGTTAATGCTTTGTTTTTATTATATTCCTGCTTATACTCCAATTGATATGGGGGCAAATAAAATTTATAAAGATCCTTATTATTTAGGATTTAGTCATCATTATGAAAGAGTTTATCATAATTGATTGTGATCATTTTGAAATGCACTTTTTGATTCTGTATCTTCATTAGATAATGCTGGTTTTACTTTATTTGGTGAATCTAGTATGAGTGCATATAGAAATGGAATTGGTATCATTACACAATTTATCTTAATGTGTGAATGATTTATTGGTGGATTAGGATTTCCTGTAATTTATGAAATCTATAAATACTTTAAAGCAAAAAAAAGAGGATTATTATTTAAGTTTTCTTTATTTTCTAAATTATGTATAATTGGATTTGTTAGTATTTTAATAATTTCAACATGTTTAGCATATATCTTTGCTTATACAGGACAAAGTCATGAAAATCCTTATTCAATTGTCAATGTAAAAAATTATGATAGTCAAGGAAAATTAAATACAATATATTCACCTTGAGGAATTCACCCTATGGTGAATAAAAACTGAGCAATTTTTTGAAATTGTGCATCAACAAGAAGTGCTGGTTTTGATTCTTATAATTTAAATACTGATTCACAAAATTCCAAAATTTTATATTCAATTCTAATGTTTATTGGTTCTAGTCCAAGTTCAACTGGAGGAGGAATTAGAATTACAACATTCATGGTTGTATTATATAGTTTATTTGCAAAAATGAAAGGTAATGAAAAAATTAGTTTCTTTAAGAAACAATTAGGAGATTCAACACTTTGAGATAGTTTCTTAATATTTTTATTTGGAATCTTATTAATTATTATTACTTCATTTGTTGTACATTTTACATATACAGGTAAATATGATAATTCTTTAAATGATTATATTAATGATATTTTTGTTGTAAGTTCTGCATTTGGTACTTGTGGTTTAGGATTAGGTACTTTAACAAATGATCTTGCTTGGGGAGGATTATTATTCTTAATCATCACCATGTTTATTGGACAATTAGGAATTAGTACTGCAATCTTATCTGTATCAAGAAAGAAAAATAAAGATGCTTTATATGATTGACCAGTTGAAGAAGTTAGGGTAGGATAAATGACTAATCAAATTAATCAGCAAAATAATTCAAATAAAACAAATTCCTTAATAGATAAATATTTATTATTTTTTAAAAAAACTTTAAAATACTGGTTTTTAGCATTAATTATAAGTTCAGTATGAATCTTTATCTTTATGTTTATTATTATTTTTCATCATACAATTAGTGCTTCATTAAGTATTTTTGAATACTTAATGTTTAGTTTGAATTTAATAATTTCTTGTTTGTTAACTTATGCTTCATATATATATAGCAACAAATCATTTTGGTGTAATGTTGCATATTTAATTAGTTTAATCTTTTTTCTTATTTTTATTATTCCAATTACCATTTATTTTCATGCAGAATTACAAAGCATCAGAATTAATGATACAACTAATGAAATTACTATCTATTTAACTCATAAAGAATATGTTTATACTGCAATATCATTATGATTATGTTTTATTTTTAGTGGAATTTTAATAGCTAGTAGTATTACTGGATTTTATTTTGCAAGCAAAATTAGTAATAAACCTTGAAAAGTAAGAGTTGAAAATGAAAGAGTAATTTCTAAACCTAAAAATTAGTATTTATAAAGAAATTACATATAAATCATGAAATTCTTATTTATTAGAATTTAACTTATCATTTAAAAATTGAATATATTCTTTAACTTGATCTTTTACTTCATCATGAAATAAAGATTCATCTAATATTGCTTTTATTAATCCAAATTTTGCTCCAGTATCATATCTTTGTCCAACAATATTACATGCATAAGCACCATGTTTTTTAATAATATTTTGTAATGCAGGAGTTAATTCAATCTCTCCTCTATCACTAGGTTCAAGTTTTTCAATTTCATTAAAAATAGTTGGTGGAAGAACATATCTACCAATTGCTGCATAATCACTTGGTGCATGATCAGGAGTTGGTTTTTCAACTATTCCTTTAATTTCAAAATTAGTTAAATGATTATTTTCTAATTTAGTAGTTGGATTAACAATTCCATACTTTTTTGTATCTTCATGCAGAACATGTTGTACTCCAAGAACCATTTTTTTGGTTTTGTTATAAATATTAATGCATTGTTTTAAACCAGGAATGTTATTTTTATTTCTATTTCTAATAATGTCATCTCCTAAAATTACAGCAAATGGTTCATCATTAATAAAAGATTTTGCACACAAAATTGCATCACCTAAACCTAAAGGATATTTTTGTCTTACATACTGAATATTTGCTAATTCAGTAACATCATTAATAGACTTTAATTCCTTGATTTTCTTTTTATTTAATAAATTTGTTTCAAGAGCAAAATTACTATCAAAATAATCAATTAAAGCATTTTTATTTGAACTTACAACAATTAAAATATCTTTAATTCCACTTTCAACAACTTCTTTTACAATATATTGAATTACAGGAACATCAACAATTGGAAGCATTTCTTTAGGAATTGATTTTGTAATTGGAAGAAATCTTGTTCCAAATCCTGCTGCAGGAATAATAGCTTTAGTAACTTTAGTTTTCATAAATAATCTACTTTTTTATATGTTTAATTTAATTATAGATAAAATTAAAACATGAAATGAATTATATTTGGTCTTGGAAATCCTGGTAAGGAATATGATAATACTAGACATAATTTTGGTAGAAAATGTGTTGAATATTTTGTACAAACAAATAATTTAGTTTGAAAAACATTTAATTCTCATGGTGAATTTGCTAAATGAAATATTAATGAAAATGAAATTTATTTTTTAAAAACATTAACTTTATATATGAATGAATCTGGAATTTTTGTTAAAGAAGTTCTTGATTACTTTAAAGTTGAAGTTGAAAATGTCATTATTATTTATGATGAGTTAAATTTTGAATTAGGTGAAGTTAAATTAAAACTTTCTGGTAGTGCTGGTGGGCATAATGGAATGAAGGATGTTATTAAACATCTAAATACAATGGATGTTAAAAGAATCAGATTAGGAATAGGAAGACCTAATTATGATATTAAAGATTAT
Organism: Mycoplasmataceae bacterium; assembly: GCA_017385735.1. GTDB lineage: Bacteria > Bacillota_I > Bacilli_A > Mycoplasmatales > Mycoplasmoidaceae > RGIG1987. The sequence continues at coordinate 1,028 of JAFNRE010000137.1, read as the reverse complement.
GTATTAGCTAAATTTAATGAACATCAATTAAAAATTGTTAATGAAGTTGTAAATAAAGTAAAACAAATCATTGATGATTTTTTAAATTCATTTAATTTTTTGAAATTAATGAATAAATATAATACTTTATAAATGATAAAAAAATTTCTTGTTGCTTGTTCAGGTGGTCCTGATTCTATTGCTTTATTAAATATGTATACAAAAAAACATTTAGTAAAAGCAGTAGTACACTTAAACTATAACTATAGAAAGTCAAGTAAAAGAGATAAAGAAATTGTTAAAAAATTTTGTCATCAACATCATTTAAAACTATATTTAAAAACAATTAACAAGAAAATTTATCAAACTAATAAAATTAGAAATTTTGAAGCTTGAGCAAGAAAAAAAAGATATGATTTTTTTCTGCTTATTAGCAAATTAACAAATACTAAAAAAATTTTAATAGCACATCATTTAGATGATTTTATTGAAACATCTATTATGCAAATAAGAAAAAATCATTTTAGAAATTTTTATGGAATCAAACAAATCAATTACTATAAAAATTTGATGATTTATCGACCATTATTAAAAAAATTAAATAAAGATCAACTCTTAAATTATTGCAAAATTCATCAATTAAAGTATGGTATTGATGAAACTAATTTTGATTTAAATTATGAACGTAATTATATAAGATGAATATTAAGTAAAAATATTAACAAGAAACAAGAAATCTTACATTTAATAAATACTTTAAATACTAAATTAAAAAAGATAAATAATAAAATAAATGTATTATATAAAGAATGAAAAAAAATCTTTTTCAGTATTGAATTTTTTAATAATTTAATATATCAAGAACAAACTTATTTAATAAAAAAATATTTATATTTAAATCATATTAAAAATCTTAGTTGAAATAAAATTAATAATATAATCCAATTCTTAAAAAATAATTTAAACCAAAAAAAAATAAGAATATCAAATAATAAGTTTTTAATAAAAAAAAGCAAAACCTTAGATAATAAGAAACTTCATATCTTATA
>JAFNRE010000136.1:0-3264 GCA_017385735.1 Mycoplasmataceae bacterium | reverse complement strand
TATCATATTGATAATAATATTTCTTACTATGTTTTTAGTGAAGCAGAGAAAAATATTATAGGATTTTGCTATTATATTGCATCTATTTATAAAATAATAGAACAAAAAGAAGATTTAGAAAAGATTTTTTACATAATTGATGATCCAATATCAAGTATGGATTTCAATTATATTTATTCTATTCCTAACATAATAAAAAAATATTCTTCTAATATTCAAAATATAAAAAAATATCCTTCTAATGTTCAAAATGAAAATCTAGAAAATGTTCCTACGAACAATGTAATAGTATTAACTCATAGTTCTGAGTTTTTTAATATTCTAATAAATAATTATAGTTACAAAGGACTTTCTTTGCATAACAATAAACTTAATGAATTAAAGCTTTTAGTCTTACCTTATTTTTATAATTTGTTAGATATTTATAATGTTTCACAGGATGAAGAAAGAATTCAAGAAGAGCACATACAACGTACAATATTAAATTCTATTAGATGTGTTGTTGAAACAATCATTAAGTTTCAAAATCCAATGAATAAAGAATTATGTAAAAATCAATTATTAAAAAGTATTTGAAGTAATAAGAGCAATGAAATTTGCAAAATTATAAATGATGGTTCACATGGTTCTATAACAGGAGATAAGTTGTATCCTAATGAAATAATTATTAAAGCATGTCAAGAATTAATATTATTTATGCAAAAAGATCAATTTTTAAAAGGACAAATTGAATATGTAGAAAAGTATTTGAAAAACAAAAAATAACTTTTTTATACAAAAAAAGATTGATTTTGCATCAATCTTTTAATTATGGTGCTCAGAAAGGGACTTGAACCCATACGAAGTTTCCTTCGGAAGATTTTGAGTCTTCTACGTCTGCCATTCCGTCATCTGAGCGAATAAAGAAAAATACTGCTTTCATTTCCTATTAGCAGTATTTTTTATGGTTGCGGGGGCAGGATTTGAACCTACGACCTCCAGGTTATGAGCCTGACGAGCTACCACTGCTCTACCCCGCGATATTAACAATAGGATATTTATATTATAACCTATTGTTCTATAATTTAATATTTTATGGCGGAGACTGGGGGATTTGAACCCTCGCGTGCCTTACGACACCTTTCAGTTTTCAAGACTGATCCCTTCAGCCACTTGGGTAAGTCTCCAAAAATTGGTGGAGCTAGCAGGACTTGAACCTGCAACCATCCGATTATGAGTCGGGGGCTCTAACCAATTGAGCTATGGCTCCACTATGGTGGCTGGAGTGAGGCTCGAACTCACGACATCACGGGTATGAACCGTGCTCTCTAGCCAACTGAGATACCCAGCCATGATAAACAAGATATTAATCTTGTATTTTGTTTATGGTCGGGATGACAGGATTTGAACCTGCGACCCCTTGGTCCCAAACCAAGTGCACTACCAAACTGTGCTACATCCCGTTAATGGAGGTGCCTGTCGGATTCGAACCAACGCTGTGGAGGTTGCAGCTCCAAACCTTACCACTTGGCTAAGGCACCAAAAAATAAACATAGAGTAATTATATAATAAGTTTTAAAAAAACTTCATTTAATTATTATTTATGTTTTTTTATTATTTTTGTTAATCAATAATCTTTATCAAAAAGTCTATTTTCATCAATAAGCTTATCTCCATATCATTTAGATTCTAAACAAGGTTTATTAATACTAAATGTTAAGAAACTTTTTTTACCATGATATTGTCCTAATCCACTTGATTTTATTCCACCAAATGGAAGATTAGATTGAAAAACGTGAACTAAAGTATCATTTACAATAAATGCTCCTGATTGTGTATGATATTTTAAGAAATTAATTAATGTTTTATTTTTACTAAAGCAATAAAATGCTAATGGAAATGGATGAAGTTTTATAATATCTAAAATATCAGATATTTCAGAATAAGTATAATAATACCCAATTGGACAAAATAGTTCATGATCTAAATATTGTTTATCACAAGCACTTTTATAATCAATAAAGCAAAACTTTAATTCATCATATCCTTTAACATTATGCATCTCATAAATAATAAAATCTTTTTTATTTTGTTTATTCAATCAACTATTAACTTCATCTACTTTTGTTCTTGAAATTAAATTGCCATTATAAAATGCTTTATTTTTAAAATTTGTTTCATAAACTTCTTTTAAAATTTTTGTAAATTCTTGTACAACATCTTTTTTAATAATTAAATAATCTGCAGCAACACAAATTTGCCCTGAATTAATTAATTTAGTAGTTAAATATTTTGTTGCAGCAAATTTTAAATCTATTGTGTCATCAATAATCATTGGTGATTTTCCACCAAGCTCAAAAACTGTTGGAATAAATCTGAAATATTGTTGACTATAGATTTTTCTTGCTGTATCAATTCCTCCAGTAAAGAAAATAAAATCTCAAGGATATTGATTTAAATCTTCATAATCAACGTTTTCTAATTTTTCATCAATATAGTAAACTAAATCTTTTGGTAGAACACTAACAATTTTTTGTATGACTTCATTTACATGAATTGTTAGATTAGACATTTTTAATGTCACAACATTTCCACAAGCAATTGCAGCAGTTAAAGGTTGTAAAGATAATAAAATTGGAAAATTAAAAGGTACAATTTCATAAATTTGACCATGTGGAATATGTGCAATTCTTGCTTTTTTATGAAACATTAATAAAATAGGTTTTACATATGTGTCTTTACTTCATTTTTTAATATGCTTAATGAAATTATCTAATTCATGATATACAAGTTTCACTTCACTCATATATCCAACTGTTTCATCTCTTCCTAAGTCTTGTTTTAGTGCAACTAATAATTCTTGTTCATGATTAATCAAACTTTGTTTTAATGTCTTTAATCAAACTATTCTTTGATTAATATCATAAGTTTTGTATTCATCAAAGAATTTTCTTTGAGATTTTAATCTATTTTCAATATTTGTGTTATTCACTATATTTATCCATTTACTTTCTTTGAAAGATATTTATACAAGTCTTCTAATTTCACTAATTCTTGTTGCATTGTAATTTGATTTTTTACAATAATTTGTGCATTTTCTATTTCTTTTATACCTAAAATTAAAATAAATTTTGCTTGATAATATTCTGCTAATTTAAAACCTTGATTTAATTTTTTAATACTTGGTTCAAAATATAAACTAAAACCAAAATTACGTAATTTATAAGCAATTGCTAAACTAGCAAATTCATCTTCAAGAAGATTAATTAACACTAAATCATATTG
>JAFNRE010000135.1:0-3753 GCA_017385735.1 Mycoplasmataceae bacterium | reverse complement strand
TGTTTGATTTGAGCCTTTAATTAAATATCCATTATCAGGTTCTAATTGAAAACTTCCTGCAACTGGCATTGGTAATGCTTGAATATTAATTCTGTTTAAAATTGATCCAGAATAATAAAATGTTGTTAGTGACAAAGATACGGGTGTATTAAAAATTCAAGGTGAGTTTTTATAATTTGAATTAATGTTGCTTACATTGTTAAAATTATTATTATTAAAAGTTAATTTGGTTTGTATTTCATGAGTTTCATTTTGAGTAGTAATAAAACTATAACTTAGTGAAATAGGGTTATTAGAAAATGGATCTGGATTAGCAGTATTTGCTTTAGATTTTATTTCATTCTCTACAAGACTAAAAATCATATTAATATAATTAACTAATATTGCTTTATTTGTACATCAAGTTGAATTACTAGTAGATAAATTACCATTATAATAAATATTGTTATTGGTTTTTATATAACTTGATGTTTTAGGTTTAGAACTTATATCAACTGGAACAGTACTAGAATTTCAGTATTTGTTTGAATCTCAAACATTACTTGTATTTGAAAATAAAGTGATTGGTTGAGAGAATGCATTATCAAATAAATTATATGCACTTTCATCACTTGGTTGAGCAGGCATAGTAACAGTAGTAGTAAAATGTCAAGGTATACTTTTACCTTCACCATCAATATATCTTACTGTTGTATTAATTTGTCCACCAGTTGCTCCATATGTTGTTACAGTTGAAGATGAAACAAAACAATTGCTCATATATGAAGGAATACATCCATTGATTTTTTGATTAATTTGATTAATTAATCCAGTTTTTCATTGTTGTTTAAATTCATAATATGATAAAGAAATATTACTAATTGCATTTTGTATATTGTTATAGATTGTATTCATGTTGAATGGTAGAGTTAATATTCAATTACCATTTGTACTATATGTTACTGATGGATCTTGAAATTGATTATAAGGTCAAGACTTACCAGAATAAACACATGGCATAGGTAATTCAACTCCGGTTAAGTTGAATTCTAAATTTCCGTTGCTATTAATACCATTAAAATTCATATTTCCACTTACTTCTAGTGGAGCATTATTATAAGTACAAGCTTGTCCTGCTGGTCCAAAATTAGAATATGAAAAATTTGTAGCAGTATAATTTAAATTATTATTAAAATTAAATGAATTTAGTAAAGTTGGAGAACCACTTACTAAAGAACTATATGATTGTACATTAACACGTAAGGTACCAGTTACTGATAATTTACAAGAAAAATTCATTAAAGGTATTTGGTTATTGAAAGTATAAACATTGATTTCTAGTTGATTTAAAAATGAACTAATTGCACTTGATGGGACATTAACACTATTTGATACTGTAATATTACTACTTGCTGTACTGCCACTACAACCTGGAATTGTTATTTTTGTAGTACCATAATTAGTATTTTGATATAAACTTGCATTAACAAAATTCGGTACTTTTGATACCCTACTAATTGTTCTAGTTCTTTGCTTTGAATTTGCTATTTTATTAGTGTGATAACTTGTACCACAAACTATTGTAATTGGAGTAATGATAGCAAGAACAATAACCCCAATATATGTAAAAAATAACTTTTTTGTTCTGTTTTTCATGATAAATATGGTTGTTATAAACAAATCATATAAAACAAATTAGAAGTTTGTAATTCTATAAAAGCAATTTAATTATATCTTATTAATTATTAAGATTTGGATAAATTTGTTTTCCAAAATTTATACCATAATTATATGAATTAACAAATAAAGAAATAGTTAATGGATTATTAACACTTTGATAATTTATATCAGGATAGTCAATATTAATTGGTTTTTTGACATTATAAAAGTTATTTGAATAAAATTTTTTATTAAAAGTTTGTAAATCCATTACTGACCCATTGTATTGTTTTTGAACTCATGTTGTTGCATTATTTTTAGGCATTGATGATGATAGTTTTGAAATGCTTGCCTTTGCATTAAAATTAAAACTATTCATAAATTCTCCACCATAAACAATTTGATTACTAGAATTAATATTTTGAAGTTGAAATAAATAAGGTTTAAATGTTGAATTTAGAAAATTAATGTTATATATAAAACTAAAACCAGAAGAAAATTTATCATTTTGAATATAACCAAAATTAGCAATTAATGTAAAAGAAATATTAAAAGTATTATTTTTATTTAATAAAACATCAACATTTTTATATGATTGCTCAATTGCAATATTTTTTATATTAGCAATTTTACTGATTCAAGTTGGATTGGCATTGACAAGTTTAGAAGAATAACTTAAACAAGCATTAACATCATTAGTAATTAAATTAAGATAAGTTTCAGGATTTGCAGTTAGTTTTTTTCAATCATTAGTTCATGCAGTTAGTGCAGCACCAAAAGATGGTTCTTTAGTCACTGTTTTTGTTAATTCACTATAAGGAATAAAATTTGTAGTATTTTCTTTATTACTTGTATTTGATTTATTAGTATTATTGGAATTAGAAGAATTGTTAGAATTTGTACTTACCATACTAGAATCATTACTACATGAAATTACACTACCTACTGTAATTGCAGATATTGCACTTATACCTAATAGTCCTAAAGTTAATTTAATTGATTTTTTCATTGTTTTATTTTCCTTTATCTTTATTATTTATTTTATTAAAAAATAAGTAATTACATACTCATTTTTTGTTCATGTTCTTTATCTTTTTGCTTAGATTGTTTAAATTCTTCTACTTCTTGTTCTAACTTTTTATAATTAACTTCTGCATTATCAAAATCTTCTTGTCATTTTCCTGGATATTAGTCATAATATTCTAATTCAACTCTAAATAAATTTAATAATCCCTAAATGCAATTTCAAGTGCAATAGGATTTTTAAGAAGTTATACAACACTTTAAAAGATTTATTGAATACTAATTTCCTATTTCATTAAACTTTTCATTACTTGATTTTCATCCTAGTATTTTGTGTGGCATATCTTTATTAAATACTTGTGCATCAGCTATGTATCCTTGATTATTTGGTAAAACAGGATTTTTAAAGTTATATGGTTGATTATTTGATTGTAATGGATCTGCAAAATAAGATTCATTATTTGGCGTTGGACCATTAACTCACAAAATCTGATTAATACTTCCTGTATTTGGATTGATTAAAGGATTGTATTGCGGATTAGCTTTTCCATTGCTTAAATTTTGTGTAATTAATTGTTCTTGTCATGGTTTTTGACTTGGGTTTCATGCATACCATTTAAAATTAACATTTGGAACACCACGAGTAATAATAATGGTTTCTTCAAAGATTGGAATACTGTTTTTATAGATTTCAATATTATAAGTCTTACTAATGCTTGAATTATTAGTATTACTTGATGAAGTATTTGTATTATTAGTTGTATTATCAAATACGCTTGGTGCTGTTAAATTATATGTAAATTGATTATTAATAACAGATATTGGTTGATTATTAATTTCTAATGTATCTTCTTCACTCATATTACCAGTAAATGTTAATAAATCACTTGAATAATATAAATATGTACCTGCATTAATAAAACCTGAACCATTATTTGAACCTGAAGTTGTTGTTTGATTTGAGCCTTTAATTAAATATCCATTATCAGGTTCTAATTGAAAACTTCCTGCAACTGGCATTGGTAATGCTTGAATATTAATTCTGTTTAAAATTGATCCAGAATAATAAAATGTTGTTAGTGACAAAGATAC
>JAFNRE010000134.1:0-9279 GCA_017385735.1 Mycoplasmataceae bacterium | reverse complement strand
TAGCAATATTAATGTAATAACTCATTGAATAATCACTTTCTCAATTTGAAATTTCTGGTTCAACACTAAAATTGCTTAAATTATTACCATTTTGTAAATTAATATTGTATTCAGAATTTGTAAAATTGATGTTTAATTCATTTGAATTTTGTTGATTATTAACTTTTACTAAATTAGTAATTGTGTATGCTCCATTATTAATAACAAGATTATTGTAACTAAACACTATACCTTGTATTGTTCCAGAACTTTCATAACTTGCAGTAGGAATGATTCAAGAATCTATTGTTAAATTTTCAATGATACTAAAAATTAAACTAGAATTTAGTCTTGTGTTAAATATTGTAAAAATATTTTGTTTTATTTCAGCAACAATGGCATTTTTAATTGCTTGAAAAAATCCATTTAGATTTTGTTGTTGCACTGATTGACTTGCTGATAATGAATAATTAATTAGTGGGATTGTATTATTTGTAATAATTTCTTTAAGTAATTGTGAAACACAAGCATAATTATTTTGATTTATTGCATTATATGAATTATTGAAGTTACTAAATGTAAAATCATAACCATTAGAATTTGATAAGTTATATTTATCATAACTAATCAAGATATTTGACATTACCCCATTTTGATTATTTGTTCATGTTACAAAACTTGGTAAAGTAATTTGTAAATTATTTAAAAATTCTTGTTGTGTATATTCAACATTATTTACAACAAAAGATGAATTAACATAATAAGAAGAATTTTCAATATAAGATGTTCAAATTGTTTGTTTCATTAAATCAATTAAATTACTTTGGTTATTCACATCTAAAGCATCATTAGCAGTTAATGTAAAAGTATTACTAAATTGCATTTGTGGATTTAATATTGAATTTAAAGCAGATACAACTGCTTGATTTTCATCATTTATATTTGCATCTTTAAAACCAACTACTTCAATATTAAAGGAATTTTCAGTATAATCTGGTGAAAGAGCACTACTAGTGCTGTTAGGCGAAGAAACATTATGTATTTTGAAATTATTGCAATTTTGTTTAAATTCTTCAATATTGAAAGTTTGTTGATAACCAAAACTTAATGTAACATTTGGTAAAATTCCATTTAAATTATTTGATGCTTGAACACTATTAGGAAGAGTTATATATAAATATTCACTTAATAATGTTTTAGTAAAATAAAGTCCACCAATTTCTACATAATCTTGATTATTACTAAAAATTTTATCAATAATAATGTTTTTAATTGTTTGAATAGTATAGTTAGTGTTACATGGTGAAATACTTTGTGCTGCTGTATAAGGATAATTGTTTACTAAATTGATTGAACTTGGAATCAATTTGTTTAAAGATCCTATGAATGCAGAATCTTGTGACATTGGAGTTAATGTTACAATATTAGATTTTATTTGTGGATCATTAGGATCAAATGCATTAATTATTACTAGTTGAAAAGTTGTACATGTATTAATAGGAATTGAAGGAAAATTATAAAGCATAGAGTTGCTTGATGAATAAAGTTGTCAATTAACAAATCATTCATATGTTGCATTTGTATAATCACAATTAAATGTTTGATATAATAAACCATAATTATTTGCATCTGTACCAGAACTTAAATAATTTTGTTGTGGTGAAATAACTAAACCATAAGAATTAATAATATCAATAAAGTTTAAAGTTTTAGTTGTTGTTTGTTCATTATAAGTTATTTTAATATCAATAGTATATGTACCAACACTATAAACATAATTAAATTTTGGATTATTTCCTGATTGATATAAAGTGTTATTAACATATCAATCAATCTTTAAATCAGTCAAAGTAGATAACTTTCACTGATTAATAGAAAAAATCATTTCTTGTTCTTCTTCTTTAGAACTATATATATTCAATGTATATTCATTATTATTGCTTGAATAACTTACATTTTGATTAGCACTAAAAGGATCATTTTGTGTTATAGTAGGTAAATTATTTATAAAAACATTAATCTGATTTGATGAAAAAACAGTTCCATTTACATCAATTTTAAGTTGAAAAGACATTCATTGATAACCAGTTGGAATAATAACATTTAAATTTGATGCATTAGTATTTCTAACTTCAAGTTCTCATCCACCATTCTTTCATTCTTTTCAATTATATATATATTTTTGTTGAATAAAAATCTCATTGCCAGTTTCAAAATCTATGCTAATTCCTGGTTGAGCATAACAATCATTGCCATTAATTGATAATTCAGATGATGGATAAGAATTTGGTGCGATATTAATGGTTATATTACTATAAGTAATTGTTACTGGGCTGATTTGTGAACTTGTATATGTAATGTTTTTGCCATTTGGAGTTGGAATAACAATTTGTGCACTTAAAATATAAACACCATAAACAAATCCTACTATATTTGAAAAATTAATGTTAAAATCATCATTTAAAGATGCTTGGTTATCTGTTAGTGTAATAATTTGTTTTGTTTGTTGGTTTGTTAAAGTATAAGTAACTGTTCCTTGTATTAATGAAGAATTTTTATATGTTATAAAAAAGCTAAATAATCCACCATTATTATTTATGATACTATCATCTAAATTTAATGTATTTGTTTCTTCATAATTGGAATTATAAGTCAAAATTTTTGGATCAATTAAATTTTGCAATTTCCAGATATTTATCGTGAAATAACTTGAAGTAAATTGATATGAAACATTTTGTCCATCACTATTTGTTGTATTATAAGTTGCAACTAAATAAAAAGTTACTTGACTTTTTACATTAGTGATTGTAAGTGAATCAGAATTTAATGAAGGTATTGGATTTGGTTGAACTGTATTAGGCATTACTTGATATCATTGATAAGTTAGTTCATTTAATGCTATTCCTGCATTAATAAAACTATTTTGTGAGTTTACAGTAGTACTTATAGTTGTTGATCCACCATAATTTACTGAATTATTAATGCTATTTGATGTTAGTTTTACTCCTATGTGATTGATGATTGTATTAAAAGTTAAAGTATTATTTGCTATTTTAAATTCTGATGGTAAATTAGTAATAGAAACAGAAAAAGTATTTTGACCAATATTTAAATTACCAGAACAATAAACTAGCCCATTTATTGTGCCAAATTTATTACTATTTGCAAGAGTTTGATTATTTAATTTAAATATTGCATCATTATTATTAAAAATAATTGAATTTCCTTCATAAGTTAATGAAACTTCAAAATAGTTAGTGGTTTTTCCTTGAAAATCATTGTAATTATTTGCAGTAATAAATTGTCCATTTTCTTGAACAATCATTTTAAAATCGTTTGCAATAAATGTTGGGTTTAAATAAATTGTTTGTGTTGTTGTTTGTATAATATTATCAACATATATAATCACATAAATAGCAAGTGGTTTTAAAGTGTTCATTGCAATAGACAGACTAGTATTAGTTGTAGTTCTATCTAAGCTATTATTGATATATCATTCATAAGTTATATTTGGTATTATGTTTTGTATATTTGATGTTATATTTAAAGTTACTACATTAGAATAATTTATTTCATAAGTATTATTAGTTGGTTCATAATTAGCTACACTAACTGATCCTACTACTGGATTAAGCACACAAGATGTACTAATGATTTGTAAACTTCCTGATGTTAATGTTTGTGCATTAGCAATAATTGCTCTGTATGTTGTTTGTTGCGTTAAATTTGTAACTTCATATTCATAAGGAAAACTTGTAGTTTGTAAAGTGGTTCAAGTTCCATTATTATTTAGTTCTTGTCAAAAACAAAAATAACTATCACTTTGATCTTTTAAATTATTATCATAAAGTACATTAGTAATATTAGGTGTTAAATAACCATCATATCCTGTTTTACTAATAATAGAAAATTGCAAATATGAAACATTATAAGATGCAGTAATTGTTTGATTTATTCCAATTAATTTGATGGAAACTTTTAAAACATTACTATATTGAGAAAGACTAGAAATTGGAAGAACATATGTTAAATCATTATTAGATGAATTTGTTACAGTTTCATTATTGAATTGTCAAGTGATACTTGCACCATTTAAAGTACCATCATATTTATTATTATTTTGTAATAAATTAAGATTAAATGTAAATTCACTTGGTGTAGTTCCAGCAATATTGCTATAAATATACAATCTATTATCTAGATCACTCAGATTGTTATTTATTTGTGCTGTTAAATTAGTATCTGATGGTGTAATAACAATCGGATTTGAAATAATACTTGGTGCAGTTTTATCAATAGTATTTTTTACTATTAAATTAAAAGTGGTTGGTTTTTGAATATCATATGAAGGTAAATTTGTTGGCATAGAATCATAAACAGTTTGTTGGATGATTCCATTGATTTCTCATTGGTATGATGCATTAGCATATACATGTGAACTGCTTAAAGTTTGTGCAATAGTTACAGTATTTACATTATTACCATATGAAACACTTTGTGTATTTGCAGTAATTTGTAAATTATAAGAATTAATATTAAAATTTATTGCAGTTTTAAGTGTTTTAGTTATTCCATTAGATAAATAACTTATTTGCGCACTAATTACATAACCACCAATTGCATATTGATATTTAAAACTTGAAGTCGTTATTGAAGTAGCAACTCCATTTACAAATCATGTAATTTTAGGATTATCAAAATCACTTAAAGAAATATTATTTAAATTTAAAAATAAGGTTTGAGTTGTTTGAGCAGTATCATAAACACTTAAAGAATTATTTATAGCATCTACATTATTGCTAGTGATTGATAAACTTGCATTACTTCCTAAGATTGGATTAATAGTAATTGGATTTGAATATAAAGTTAATCCATCTATTTTTTGCATTAATCTATATGTTAAGCTAGATGCACTATTTAATTGTGAAATAATCAATTGATTAATATTAGTACTTGATTCAACATTGCTTCAAGTTGCATTGCTTTCATAAATTTGTCATTGATATGTGCTTGTTCCAGTTACATTGATATTGTTTGAATTTTGTAAAATTGTGAAGTTAGATCCAATATTAGCATTGTATGAATTAGAATCATTTACTTGCACAACATTTTTATTAAGATTTGTATTGATATAAATACTTATACTACTGTATGTTATTAAAAATGAAGTAACTTCTTTAGTACTGTATTTTAATGTTTGACCATTAGCACTAGGAATATTAATATTTGCATATAAACTATACTTACCTGGTTTAAAATTATTTAATTTACTAAAATTAATATTAAATGATGAATCTAAAGAACTTGAATCATTTAATAAAGTAATTGTTTGATTATTTTCATTATTCATCAAACTATAAACAACATTTCCTACTACATGATTAATTGTTTGATTATTACTAAAAATACTAAATGTATAATTAGCATTAAGGTTAGTTTTATCCAAATTTAATGAAATAGCACTGTTTGTATTATTGCAAACTATTTTTGGATTACTTAAAGGTTGTACTGGTTCAACAATAATCGTAATTTTATTTGATGTTCAAGTATAAAGAATAGAACCATAAATATAAGATGCAACTAAATAAAATGTTGTATTATTTTTTAAATTACTAAATGTAGCACTATTAGATATAGCACCAGCTACTTCTTTTGGTGTTTTAGAATTAGATATTTCATATCATTGATAAATTACTTTTGAAGGTTGTATATTATATGCAATATTAAAAGAATTAACTGATAAGTCATTTTGTGTTAAACTGATTGAACCATCATATGGAACTGATAGTTTAGATGAATTAGATGTGATTTGTAATTGTACAAAATTAATCGTTAAATTTGCAGTTAAAGTATTGTTTGAAATTCCATAAATTTTTGGTAAATTATATACTTTAACAGATATATTATTAGCACCAATACTTAATTGTGCATTAAAAGTTGCTAAATTATTATTTGGTGCACTTTCATTATTTAGTGTTCATAAAATATTGTTTGTTGGTTGAATATCAAATAAATTATTTTGATAAAGTAGTTGAATATTTAAATCATAACTACTCATATTTAACAAATCATTAATAGTTAATCCAGCTAAGTTATTAGTATCTTCATCATAAATTCCTAAACTAAAATCATTTGCATCATAAGTTGGATTAATTGTAATAATTGATGATTGTGTTTGTTGTATGTTATCAATATACAAAACTACATAGAATGTATTAGAACTTGAAGTTTGAGTAAATGAATATGTATCTTTATTATCACTACTAATTAGTTTATTATTACAATATCATTTATATGTTATATTGCTATTAGTTTTAAGATTTGTGCTTTTAGCAGTTAAAGTTACATTTGAATTATAAAAGATTTGATATGTATTAGAATTATTTGTCTTATTGTTTACTAATATTGAAGTATTAATTTGATTTAAAGTATAAGGATCACTAATGATTTTTATCGATGCATCATTTAAATTTGAAACATTTGCAACAATAACTCTAAATGTTGTTGTAGAAGTTAAATTTGATACATCATATGTATTTTGTGAAGTTGTATTTAAGGGATTAGATCAAGTTCCATCTTTTGCTTTTATTTCTCAAAAGTAATAAGCAGTTTTTATTAATGGACTAAAATTGCTTTCATTTAAACTTAAAGTTCCATCATATCCAGTATTACTATTAATGCTTAATTGATTATAATTGATTTGATAAGTTGCATGAATAATAGAACTTATACCTACAAGTTGAATTGAAACTTGTAAAGTATTTATTCCAGATAAAGTTAATAAACTAATTGGTACATTATAAGATAATAATGAGTCATTAGTTGTTGAATTTAAGACATTATTATTTAATGTTCAAGTAATCTTTGCACCATTTAAACTACCTTTATATACATTGTTTTCTTGTAGTAATGTTAATGTAAAACTATAAGTATCTGGATTAGTACCTTTAACATTACTATAAACATCTAATATATTATTAGAATTAGAATAAGGTGTAGTTAATGTTGCACTA
Organism: Mycoplasmataceae bacterium; assembly: GCA_017385735.1. Lineage (GTDB taxonomy): Bacteria > Bacillota_I > Bacilli_A > Mycoplasmatales > Mycoplasmoidaceae > RGIG1987. The sequence goes on along the minus strand of JAFNRE010000134.1, from coordinate 2,287 downwards.
AAAGAAGTATTTGATGGTGTAATTGTAATAGAATTTGAAATAATGGTTTTTTGTTTTAAATCATTAGCATTAAAAACTAATAATTTAAAAGTTGTAGGTTCTTGAATTATATATGATGGTAAAGTTGTAGGTTTACTTGATGATGCTATACCAATTAGTGTATTATTTATTTCTCATTGATATAATGGATTTTCATACAAAAAACTATTATTAAATTCAATATTATTACTATTTGCATTAGTACCATATGAAATGTTATTATTAGATGAAGTTATATTTAATTCATAGTAATTAATTACAAAACTAGCAAGATTATTTAAATGATGATAATATCCATTTAATGTATATGAAATATTTACAGTTATAAGATTTTTACCAACATTATACTTATTATTAAAACTAATTCCTTGATTTTTTGAAGTTTGTCCATTTTCTAATAATGAACCATTTACATATCAATCAACTGATAAATTTTGAATTTTATTAATATCTAAATTACTAATATTAAAAGTTAAAGTTTGAGTAGCATTACTTGCACTATAAATATTTAAAGTGTTATTTTTAGCATTAACATTATTACATGTAATATTAGCTTTAATTTCACTTGGTAATAAAATAACTGGTGCAATAGTTATAGTATTTGAAATTAAAATTAAATTATTAATTGTTTCTAGTAATCTATAAGTTTGATTTGCACCATCAGTATTGTTTGTAATTAAACTATTACTATTTGTTTTTAAATTAGTTCATGATCCTTTTAATAATTCCTGTCATTGATAGGTTGGATTTACATTTTTTATATAAACATTATTAGAATTGTTTTTTATTGTTACACTATTACCGAAATTGACATTATAAATATTAGATTTTTCAGTTTCTTGAATATTACTATTCATAACAGGAGCAATAGTTATAGTATTGTATGTTATTGTTAAAGCAGCAATAGTAAGATCATGAAGTTTCATGTTTAAATTACTAATTGCTGCTTTTAAAGTGTAAGTTCCTGGAAGAAAACCATTTAATTCTTGAAAATTAATTGTTATTGAATCATTAATAGTACAAGTATTATTTGTTAATGTGATTATTTTGTTTGTTTGATTATTAATTAAAGTATAAGTAATTGTTCCTTGAACATTTAATTGTTGTGGATTTTCATATGAAAGTGAAAAAGAATAATGATTATTTATTAATTTTTGATCGAGATTTAATGATGTATTATTATTGTTGCAAACTACTTTTACATTATCTAATTTAATGTTGTCATTAACATTGACTGTTATTTCATTTGATGTTAAATAATATGTTACATTATTTAATTTATATGTAACTTTTAAATAATATGTAGTAGTTCTTGTTAAATTATTAAAAGTTGCATCAAGACTTGTTTGGTTTTTAATTGCTTCATTATTTTCATATCATTCATATGAAACATCACTTAAATTAATTCCTGCAGTAATTAATGATTGTAAGGAAACAGGAGTTGCATGTAATGAAATTGAATTACTGTAATTTACTGTTACTTGATCATTATTTAAATTTTTACAATTAATTTGGATCTGAGCGAAATTAATTGTTAAATTTGCTGATATTGTATTATTTTTAATTCCATAAAAAGCTGGTAAATCTTTACATGTTGCATTAATGAGATTTTTGTTTATTTTTAATGTTGGAGTAAATGAATCAGAAGTTTCATTTTGCAAATTACCATTTAGTGTTCAATATACACAATTTGGTTGGTATGATAAAGCAACATTATTATAAAGTAATTCAAATCTTAAAGAATATGAAGTTGTATTATTAATGTCATTTATAACTTTTTTACTACTTGCTTGTTCAAAAATTGCTGCACTAAATAATTTTTCATTAAAAGTTGGAGTAATAGTAATTGTATTTGACTTTTGTACTACACCATTAGTGATTGTTTCTGCATAATATTTATTAATTGTTGCATTAGATGAAACAGTTAGCGTATTACTTGTCACATTCTTAAGTATTTGGCCATTACAGTATCACTTGTAAACAACATTATTTTTTTTATTAACACTTAATGTAACTTTATTTCCATAAGATATATTAAGATTAGTATTTTTATTATAAGTTTTACCATTAGCATTGATTTTTGTAAGTGTAGCTTCTTTTTTATTGTTATTTGAAGATACTTCATTACTACAACTAACAATTGCAGAAACAACTGCTCCAGCAACTAAAGTTGCAGTTAATGTTGATACTACATGTTTAACAATTTTATTTTTCTTGTTCATATGAAACTCCTATTTTCATATTCATT
>JAFNRE010000133.1:0-2713 GCA_017385735.1 Mycoplasmataceae bacterium | reverse complement strand
TTGTGTAGCAATATTATTGTTTACAGTTTGCCAATTTGTATTGTTAATATTTTGAATGTTAAATCCAGTAACGTCTCATGAATTTGTTGAAGAAGAATTATAAATTGGTTTAGATATTGAAGAATCAATAGAACTACTTCCTAAAGGTTGTCCATAATATAATGCAACAATATTATTTACTTCTACTTGTTCATTTTGACTATAAGTAACTCCTTGTATTAAAGTTAATACATCAATATTATTTAAAATAGTATTTTTAGAATATGAAATTCCATCAACTACTATTTCATTAACATTAATATAACTAGAAATAGAAGTTATTATTGCTTGTTCAAATGATGAAATATGGTTGCTATTACTTAAAGATTGTTGTGCTGAATAAGAATAACCATTAGATAATTGAATGGGATTTTTAATCATTTGTGATAATTGCTGTGCAATTTTTTCATTTTGCGTTGCTTGATTTGTATTTTCATTTGTTACTTTTGCTAAGTTTGTAACAGTATAATTTATTCCATTACTATTTTTTAATTCAATATTTTTATAAGATAAAGTTACATTAGGAATAGTTTGATTATTATTTTGTATAGTAGTTACTGAGTTTGGAACATTTATAGTAATATTTTGTAAGATTTCACTTGTTTCATATGAAACTGTATTAATAGTAAAATTATTTCCTAATTCATTTTTGATAACTTCTTTAATAGCATTAAATAAAATTTGTTTATTAACATCTGATGATATACTTTGTGCTGCTGTTAAACCAAATCCATTTGCTAAAGTAATTGGATTTTTTATTAATTTATTTAACTCATTAACTATGTTATTATTTTGTTCTTGAATTTGTTTGGAATCTGGAATACTAAAACCTTGAATAATGAAATTTTTTGGTGAATTAGAAGGAATTATACTTGCTATATTATCATTATTTTCATATGTTAAACTTACATTATTAATGTTTCCATAATTTAATTCACTACTACTAATACTATTTGGGAATGTAATATGAATATTTTTAAGAATCTGATCAATAGGAACTGATACATTGTTATAAATTGTAAGATCTTCATTATTTAAATCATTTCTTATAACATCTTTAATTTTATTAATTGTTGTATTAATATTATTAGCTTGAATCGCTTGATTTGCATTTAAAGAATCATTAATTTGAATTGGATTTTTAATATTTAAACTTAATTTATCAGCAATAGTTTTAGATATATTACTTGATTCAGGAATAAAAAAACCTTTTACAGTATAACCAATAGCATTAATTGGATTAATATTTATTGTACTTTTATTAGTTATATATTGAATTGTTACATTATTTAAAGTTCCACTTTCATATTCATCATAAGTTATATTTGTAGGTAAAATTATATGTAAATTTTTAATTATTTGTATACTTGTATATGAATTTCCATTAATATTGAATTTAGTATTAGCTAAATCAACTTTAATTTTATTTAAAATAAGGTTAACTACAGTTTCATAATTATTAGCATATAATGCTTCACTTGCAGTTAAATTAGATGAAATAATAATAGGATTATAAAGTAATTCACTTAATTTATCTGCTATAAGTTCTTGTTCACTTTTTAAAGTATAATTTGAACAATATTGTGGAATTATTGATATTATAACTGGAGCTAAACAAATTGTACTAATACATGAAAGTGCAATTAATGTTTTCTTAGTTTTTTCATTATTCATTTAAGCACCTCCTTATAACTATCTAACATTTTTATTTATAGCACTTTAATATAATGATTGATAGAAATTTACAAGAATAAGCATAAGCATGAAATTTAAAGAAAAAACTAAATCTTATGTTTTTTTTACTTTAAATGATTTTTATATTCTATGTGTGAAATTAAATTTAACTATTTCAAAATGCCTATTATAAGATTGAATAAAATTTTAATTTGATTTTCTTATTCTTTAAATATCATTTTAGACGTAGACATTCAATTCGGACATAAATGCACCATAATCATTTTTGTTTAAAGTTGTTTTTGTGCAAATTGAGTGTTCATGTCTAAGTATTTATTATTTACAATTTTTATAATAAATTTGTAAAAATGTCAAAAAATTAAAATAAGGATTAAGATAATCATGAATTTATATGGAGGTTTTTAATTATGGGAAAATGCTCAAGTAAAAATCATACTAAAGAACAATTAGATGATTATTCAAACGAAAATAATCCTAATAATGATGCTAATAAAGCAAATAAAAATAATCACGCTAATCAAAAAAATCCAAACAATAAAGAATATAAAAAATAATTAATTTATTTTATTAATAAAAACCACTTTGTAGTTTTATACAAGTGGTTTTTTATATGCATTAATTACCCTATAAACTACGACATGAAATTTGATTTTTTGTGCAAATCTCATACCCATGTATAAATAAATTACTATTTAAAACTAACTTAAAAACTTGTTAAAAATGTCTAATCATTTTTTTTCAAAAATTTCATAACTAAGGTTTTCTTGAAAAAACTTGAGTGCTTTCTTGCAAATTTCTAAATATTCTTCATCACTTAAATTTAATAATGAATTGATTTGTTTAATTGCTTCTTCATTAGTTGCATTCTTTGGAATAAGCAATCTATGATCATAAGAAGTTAAGAAGTTAGCAGAAGTAAAACTGTCTTTTACTATTACTGGAACACCACATGATAATGATTCAACAATGCTAAATGGGA
>JAFNRE010000132.1:0-2501 GCA_017385735.1 Mycoplasmataceae bacterium | reverse complement strand
TAGATTCAAGTATCACACCAATTCCTGCAGGAAGTATATTTACTTGAACTTTACCTTATGAATTAAGTCAATTAAATTATTCAAGTACTAATAATACAATATCATTACCTGTATTTAATGATGAATATTGATTAGATACATATACAGGAAGTCAAACAATTGCAACACCTTTTGGATTATCTATAGGTACATCAGCAAATCCAACAGCAATTTCAGGAGATGGTCAGTTTAGTCAAACTATTAATAATGTAATTGAAATTAGTTATGGTGATTCAGCTAACAGTCCTTTTAATCCAACTACTTTAACAGGTTCTTATACTTCATCAAATCCTTATAGTGCATTTAATACTAACAATACTTTAAATATTTCACAACCAAGAGCAATATCTTTTAATACAACTGCTACAATTCAAAATCCATTAAGCACAATTACTAGTTATTCTGGTAATTATACATATACTATATTAAATAAAACTACAAATCAAACTCTTAATTTTAGTGGTAGTTTAAATAGCAATTCAAACATCTTTAATTATTATTTTTATATTCCTGGACAATATGAAATCACTGTTCAATTTAACTTAAATAATGTTGCTGGTAAGAATTTAACTAGAACACAAACATTTTATGTAAACTACAATCAAATTACTATTAGTGCTTCAAATGTAAATCCAACATTAGGATCATCAGATACTTTAAGTGTTAATAATTCAAATGTTTTTGAAAATACTACTAATTCACCAAATATCCAATATCAATGATTCCAAATTCAAAATGGTGTAAGAAATCAAATTGATGGTGCTATTGAACCAACTTATACATTTAATTTAAATCAATACAATGCAATTTATCAATATCAAGTTCAAGAAGTTATTGGCAATAATATTTATTTAAGTCCAATTTATACAATTTATCCTGATTTAGCTAACTTTAATGCAACTGCAAATATTACTGATAAAAATTCAACAAGTAATTCATCAACTATTACAGTTACAAATTCATCAACTCAAACTTTTAACTTGTCTGTAGAATGTAACGGAACACTTTATAACGTTTTAAATTCATGACAATTAGATGACGTAAATATTGAATGATTAGTTAATGATAAAGTTCAAACAAATCAAACAAATTGAAACTTTAATTTTGAAGCACAAGAAAGTGGTAATTATACAATTTCTGCAATCATTACATTTAGTTTGTATGGTAAAGAATTTAGCATAAAAACAAATGTTATTACAATTGATGCAAATATTACTACAAAAGTATCATTAAATACTACTTATACTAAAAATGGTTATGCTCAATGATTTTTACAAGAACAATTAAATACATGAATTGGACAAGATAATGAAACTTGAGATCAATTTATTAATCAATATACAGTTGGATATCAATTACAAGCCAATTATACTGATTTTACAAATTGTGAAGTATATTTTTCACAAATGCCAAGTAATGATGGTTTTGGTGGAAAACAGTTTTTAACTATTAAAGCAACTTCAACAAGTGCTATTAATGTTTGATTATGAAGTAATTATTTTAATTCTTTTCAACCTTCTTCATCAATTAGTGCAATTCCTGCAGGAAGTGTATTTATATGAACTGTACCTTATGAATTAAATCAATTAACTTATTCAAATAATAATGTTTCAATTCCAATCTTTAATGATAATTATTGATGAGATAACAATTCTGGAGCACAAACTATTGCTACTCCATTTGGTTTATCTATTGGAACAATATCAAATCCAACTTTATATTCAGGTGATGCACAATTTAGTCAATCATTTAATGGTGTAATTGCTATTAGTTATGGTCATAGTAATGGAAGTCCATATAACCCCCCAGCATCATTATCAAATACATATACTGGTCAAGCAGTATCATACAGTAATTTTAATGCAAATAATATTTTAAATATTTCACCAAATACATTAATTACATTTAATACAACAATTAGTATTAATAATGAAGAACAAACTAACCTTTCAGGAACTTGTACATATCTTGTTACAAATGAAGATACGAATACATCTTCTTCTGGTTCATTTAATATAAATGCATCAACTGTTTCATTTAATTATGAATTTAATACTGCTTCAAAATATAGTGTTTTATTAACTTATACACTAAACACAAGTAGTGGAATTATTATTAAAACTCAAACTTATGATGTTTATTGTAATGAAGTTTCAATTGCTGCACAAACATTAACTCCAAAATTAGGAACAACTGATACTTTATCATCCAATAATACTTTTTATACTAATAATCAAAATATATCTTATCAATGATATGAAATTGTTAATGGACAAAAGACTTTAATTCCTAATGCAACACAAGCAACATATGAAGTTAACATCAATAATTATGATGCAAAATATGAATATGTTGTAACTGAAACTATTAATAATACAGTTTATACAAGTAAACCAATAATATTAACACCAAATACATCAAACTTTAATGCAACTGCAGTACTTAATAATAAAAATGCAATT
>JAFNRE010000131.1:0-3279 GCA_017385735.1 Mycoplasmataceae bacterium | reverse complement strand
GTTTAAAGCATCTGCAGCTGTGTATGAACTCATATTATCAATAGATTTAACATTGATATATTGATTTAATAATGAATCTAATTTACTTGCAATTTGGTGATTTCTGTTTGTAGTACTACCTTGTCCACCTGGATTGTATCCTATTTGAGTAATTGATACATTAGCAAATCCACCAATAATGAAATCACTATTAGATGATGAAGAAGAACTTGTAGTTGATGAACTAGAAGAAACAGTATTTTTTCAGATTAATGAAATACTATTATATGTCAACCTCACACCTGGAATTTGTGCATTTTCATCATCTTGTAATGTGATAGTTTTAGGTAAATCAATTTCAATTCCTGCACAAATTTGATCTGCAGTATATGCAATTCCATTAATATCAAATGAAGAAGTACCAATTTCAGCTTTAATGGTACTAACAATTGCAGCTGTTAAATTATCACTGCTTGCACTATTTAAAGCATCTGCAGCAGTACATGAACTCATGGAATTATAACTACCAATACTTATAATTTGGTTTAATAAAGAATCTAGTTTGGTTGCAATTTGATTATTATTGTTTGTTGAAATTTGACTTGCTGTTACACTGCTAAATCCTTTAACAATAAATGTATTAGATGTACTTGAAGTAGAAGAAGCACTTGTTGAACCAGATTTTGGAGTTAAAGTAATACCATTATATGATAATGTTACACCTGGAATTTGTCTAGCTTCATCATCACTTGGACTAATTGAAGTCGGTAAATAATTAACTTTTAATCCACTATCAATATCACTTAAAGAATATGAAATACCATTTATATTAAATGTTTCTTTACTACTTGATATTTCATTTTCAATGCTTTTAATAATTGCACTTTCTAATTTAGTTGATTGATTACTAATAGCATCTGCAGCACTAATAGCACTAAAACCAGTTACTTCAATTTCTTGGTTTAAGATTGTGTCTAAGATTTTTGCAATTTGACTATTATTGCTTGTTGCAATTTGATCTGCTGTTACAGTACTAAATCCTTTAACAGTAAATGTATTTGTTGTTGAACTTGAAGAAGTAGATGTTGAAGCTGTTGTTTTTGGAGTTAAAGTAATGCCATTATATGATAATGTCACACCTGGAATTATTCCATTTTCATCATCACTTGGACTAATTGAAGTTGGTAAATAACTAACCTTTAGTCCACTATCAATATCACTTAAAGAATATGAAATCCCATTAATAACAAAAGTTTTATTACTACTTGATATTTCAGTTTCTATTGCATTAATAATTGCAGTTTTTAATGAAGATGAATCATTACTAATAGCATCTGCAGCACTAGTAGCACTAAAATTAGATACTTCAATTTCTTGGTTTAAGATTGAATCTAATTTATTTGCAATGATTTGATTTATTTCACTATTTGTAATATGAATATTTACATCAATATAATTTGACGTTAAAGTCTTAACTTCATTATTAGTAGTTCAACTTACAACTAAATAATATGTACCACTATTAGTTAAGTTTGTTAATGATAAATTATTATTTGTTTCACCATTAAGTTTAATAGTTTGTTTTTCATCATTAATTTCATATCATTGATATGTAAGATTTATTATTTTATTATCAGTTAATGTTGATAAAGATGCATCAGAAAGTTTTAATGTTACTGAACCATTATAATTAACTGTTACTTGATTATTATTTACATTATTTCCAGTAATTTCTAATTGTGCAACATTAATTATTAATTTTACTGGTTTGATATTAATTGTTTGATTAGAATTAGGAATTGTAAAACTAGTTGTAACAGAAATTGTATTAATACCTGGTTTTAAATTATTAATATCAATTGTAGAAGTATTGTTATTGCTTATTTGTTCATTAATGGTTCATATAACTTTTGAATTAATAGCGTCAAATATTTTTGTATCATAAAGAACATGATAAATTAGACTGTAACTTTTAGTATTATTAACATCATTAATCATACTAACTTGTTGTAGATTATTGTTAGTGTTTTCATAAATTGCTGCACTAAATTTATTTGCATCAAATAAAGGAATAACTTTTATGGTATTTGAAGTAGCTTCTTTAACACCATTTACATAAGCAATTACATAATAAGAAGAAGGAGTTTGATTATTAACTACAATTTGATAAGTACTATTTTTAGCTTGTTTTACTAATATATTATTATTGCAATAAAAACTGTATGTAACCGTTCCATTAGGAAAATTATCATTAGATGTTTTTAGTGTAAGTACACTTCCATAATTTGCATAATAATTATTTCCATCAACTTTATTAGCATTCGTTGCACTTAATTTTGTACTAATAGCTTTAACACTACTTGTTGAACTATTTACACTACTACAACTCACTGCAGCACAAACTACTGCAGCACTAATGACTGTTGCTGAAATTGACGCAACAAAATATTTACTTATTTTCTTTTTCATTATTAGCACCTTCTTAAATAAATATAAATACTATTTATTACTAATTTATATCACTATTATTTAAAATTTTAAATAATAATTAGATATTAATTAAAGAAATCTACTATATTTTTAATATATAAAAAATTAAATGCAAAAATCATTAATATCAATTTATATTGATCTTTTAGCATTTAATAATTGTAATAATAAATATTACTTGATGAAATAATTCAAGATATTATTTAAACTTTACATGCTTAATAATTTGTTTTGTATTTAATAAAAAATAACGACCTTTTAGTTGACACTAATTATTCAAATATACATTTTTTTAACTTTCTAAGAATGATTCTAATTTTTCTAATAAATTACGACATTCATCATTTTTCTTTTTAAAAGAATCATAATCTAGATTTAGTTTTGATCAATCATTGTATAGTTGAATAATATCATTTTTATTTTTATCACCTGGATAAAGATAAATTTCTAGGTATTCTTTAATTCAAACTTCCAATTCATTTTTAAATAAAAAGTAATTTTTACTATTAATCTTTTTATCATCTAATTTATCTTTATTATCTTTATTATTTTTATTATCTTCCCTTTTATTCTCTTTATTATCTTGATCTAAAATTAAAAATACTTTTAATTTAAATTCATTAATAAAAATTTCTCCAAAATCTATTACTGAACCATATCCATTGCATGGTATTACTAAAACATATTTATAATTGTTAGATTTTTGATTTATTAAATCAATGATTATATTTACAAATGCTTGATCCCTTATGCCTTCAACAAGAATTATTTTTTCAACAAATAAAGAATCAATGACAGATATAAGCTTTT
>JAFNRE010000130.1:0-10963 GCA_017385735.1 Mycoplasmataceae bacterium | reverse complement strand
TGTTTGATTTGAGCCTTTAATTAAATATCCATTATCAGGTTCTAATTGAAAACTTCCTGCAACTGGCATTGGTAATGCTTGAATATTAATTCTGTTTAAAATTGATCCAGAATAATAAAATGTTGTTAGTGACAAAGATACAGCAGTATCAAAAATTCAAGGTGAGTTTTTATAATTTGAATTAATGTTGCTTACATTGTTAAAATCATTATTCTTAAAAGTTAATTTGGTTTGTATTTCATGAGTTTCATTTTGAGTAGTAATAAAACTATAACTTAGTGAAATAGGGTTATTAGAAAATGGATCTGGATTAGGTGTATTTGCTTTAGATTTTATTTCATTTTCTACAAGCTCAAAAATCATATTAATATAATTAACTAATACTGCTTTATTTGTACATCAAGTTGAATTATTAGTAGATAAATTACCATTATAATAAATATTGTTATTAGTTTTTATATAACTTGATGTTTTAGGCTTAGAACTTATATCAACTGGAACAGTACTAGAATTTCAGTATTTGTTTGAATCTCAAACATTACTTGTATTTGAAAATAAGGTAATTGGTTGAGAAAATTCTTTTTTAAATAAATTATATGCACTTTCATCACTTGGTTGAGCAGGCATAGTAACAGTAGTAGTAAAATGTCAAGGTATACTTTTACCTTGCCCATCAATATATGTTACTGTTGTATTAATTTGTCCACCAGTTGCTCCATATGTTGTTACATTTGAAGATGAAACAAAACAATTACTCATATATGAAGGAATACATCCATTGATTCTTTGATTAATTTGATTAACTAATCCAGTTTTTCATTGTGGTTTAAATTCATAATATGATAAAGAAATATTACTAATTGCATTTTGAATATTACTCTGTATTTTTTGCATATTAAATGGTAAAGTAATTGTTCAAGTACTGTTTGTACCAAATTTAAATTCTTTATTTTTTATTGAATCATGTGGTCAAGATTGATAAATATTCATTCCTTGTATTCAAGCAGCAATTGGTGCAGGAAATATTGAAATTGAATTATTGGATGTAAAATTAATATTTCCAAAAGGACTTATACCACTAAATCACATTTTACCTTTTAAATTTAAAGGAGCATAATTAGAAGGAAAAAATGCTGCACTACTAAATCATCACGGTGTTGAACCATCTCATCAATAGAAATTGTTTAATTGGTAAGTTAATTTATTATTTTGAAAATTATATATACCTGAATTACTAATATTACCTTTACTACAATTTATATTATTATAAGATTGTCAACCGCTATTTGCTCCTGAGCTGCAATAGGATTGAATTCAAACACTTAAAGCACCATTAATATTAGTATTTTGTTGCAATGTAGAACTAGTTCAATCTATATTTTGTGGAATTAAATTTGAATTAGATAAATTAAGATTTAGTTGATTTAAAAAAGATTTAAATGCACTAGAAGCAGAATTTTCTATTGACCCTCAAGTATTGCTTTTACCAATTGTTATTTTACTTGTATCATAATCAGTATTTTGAAATAAATTTGCATTGACAAAATTTGGTACTTTTTGTACCCTATTAATTGTTGTATTTATTCGTTTAGAATTTGCTATTTTATTTGCGTGATAACTTGCACCACAAACTATTGTAATTGGAGTAATGATAGCAAGTACACTAATACCAATATATGTAAAAATAACTTTTTTTCTTCTGTTTTTCATGATAAATAAGGTTATTATTAACAAATTATATAAAAGCAAGCTAGTTATATCTTATTAAATATTATTTGGAAAATTTAATTACCAGAATAACTTCTATTAATTGGAGAACTTAATTCACCATAATTAATTCCATTTTGATATGAAGATATTAAATATAAAAGGCCATAATCAAACAAACGAGATATAATATGACACCACATTATACCAAAAGGACCACCAGATCCATATGCAGAACATCCAGTGTTAGATAAATTTGTATTAGATATTTCTTTAATATAATTAATTCATTGAGTATTTTCTGATGGTAGAATAAAATTAAATACTTCAGCAGGAGCAGTTTTAAAGTCACTTTCAGATAAAATTGTTACAGTTGGAATATATGTGTATGTTCCACTATTTGAATAGCATCCACTATAATACAATGGAGTAGAATTTAAATCATTTCTTGGTGGAATTAAATTATATAAAAAGGGGATAAATGTGATGTTATCATAATAATTTTTAGATGTAACTTCAATTACTTTAGGATACACATGTTTGTCATTAGTATATCCAATATAATCAGTACAATCATATGAAATATCAAAGGAATTGTTTTTATTTAAGGAGATTTGAACATTTGAATATGATTGACTTGCAATTCAGTTATGACCATATCGACTAAGAAATCAATCATCTTTTATATTAGAATGAGCATTGAAAAATTCAGTAGTATAACTCAAGCATGCATTAAAGTCATTAGTAATCATTTTTAAGTATGTTTCTCTATTAGAAGTTAATTGTTTTCATCTCTGAGTTCAATTTGCTAGTGCAGCAGTAAAATTTTGTTCTTTAGTCACCATTTTTGTTAATTCACTATAAGGTATAAAATTTGTATCATTAGATGAATTTGGATTTGTAGATGAAGATTTATTATTAGAATTTTTATTATCTTGATTGTTATTAGATGCTAAATTACTATTATTGTTGCTACATGAAATTACACTACCTACTGTAATTGCAGATATTGCGCTTATACCTAGTAGTCCTAAAGTTAATTTAATTGATTTTTTCATTGTTTTATTTTCCTTTATCTTTATTATTTATTTTATTAAGAAATGATTAATTACATACTCATTCCTTGTTCATGTTCTTTATCTTTTTGTTTAGATTGTTGAAATTCTTCTACTTCTTGTTCTAACTTTTTATAATTAACTTTTGCATTATCAAAATCTTCTTATCATTTTCCTGGATGTTGGTCATAAGATTTTAATTCAACTCTAGATAAATTTAATAATTTATCTTTTTTATCAAGATCTAATAAGTACATATCATCAATTTCATCAATGGTATATTTGTTATTTAATTTTTGATTGTCTCAATGATAAAATTCTAGATCTGGTGTTTGTTCTAGTATATAACCTATAATTCCATATTTGCATTGTTATTTAGATTACTTATAAATGAATTAATAGCAGAATTAATTTAATCCCTACCATTAGATATTGTTTGATTATAAGAATTATTGCTGTTATTAACAAGACAAGTTGGTTGATTTATTGTTATAGTACTTGTGCCATAATTAGTATTTTGATATAAACTTGTATTAACAAAATTTGGTACTTTTTGTACCCTATTAATTGTTGTATTTGTTTGCTTTGAATTTGCTATTTTATTAGTGTGATAATTTGTACCACAAAGTATTGTAATTGGAGTAATGATAACAAGAACACTAACCCCAATATATGTAAAAAATAACTTCTTTGTTTTCTTTTTCATGATAAATATGGTTGTTATTGACAAATCATATAAAACAAATTGGAAATTTGCAATTCTATAAAAGCAAGTTAATTATACATTATTAATTATTAAGAACTGGATAAATTTGTTTACCATAATTTATTCCATTATTATATGAATCTATATATATACCACAATTATATGGATTTTGTAGAGGAGATTCTATTATGGAACTACTACTAATTGGTAAAGAAGAAGTATATGTTTCATTTAGAAATGAATAACAATTCTTTTTAGATTGAAAAGCTTTTGTATATCCTTCATAATATTTTTTAATTCATATTGTTGCATTATTATTAGGTAAAGATGATATTGTAGACAATGACCCTGTCATATCAAAATCAAAACTATTCATAAATTCTCCAGAATAAACAATTTGTTTATTGGGGTTAGATGAAGAATATTGATACACAAACAAATATGGTTTGAATGTAGCATTTAATAATTTTATTTTTTGTATTAAATCAAATCCATTGGAAAATTTATTATTTTCTATGTAACCAAAATGTGCAATTAAGTTAAAAGAAATATTAAAGGTATTATTTTGATTTAAAGAAACATTAACATTATCAAAAGACTGAGTTATTGCTGTATTTTTTATATGACACATTGTACTAATTCAAGTTGGATCAGAATTTTCTTCTTGTGTAGAATAATTTAAAAGAGCGTTAAGGTCATTAGTAATCATTTTTAAGTATGTTTCTTTATTTGAAATTAATTGTTTTCATTTATTAGTTCAATTTGTTAATGCAGCATTAAATGATGGTTCTTTTGTAACAGTTTTTGTTAAATCAGTATAAGGTACAAAATTAGTGCTATTTTCATTATTTGTTTGATTACTGTTTTTATTATTTGAATTTTTACTTACTAAATTAGCATTATTACTACAAGAAACAATTGCTAATGGAACTGTTGTAATTAATGCAATAGAAGATAATGTTACAAAAACTTTTTTTCATGTTTTCATAATTTTTATTCCCTTTTTTAAAAATTTTTTATGACTTTTATTTTTGTTAATTTATTGTTAATTATTTTATCAAATTTTATATTCTTTGATTTTTCTAATTTTATAAAATGCATTAAGTAATTCTAGTAATTTTGATAAATATGTTACAAGTCATCAATTACTAGTTGCATGTAATAGTTCTAAAGCAAAAAGTAACTTAAAAATTCAAAATGAGTTGAATAATTTGTATAAAGAAATCTTTGATAATAAATATTAAAATCATTAAAAATTAATTACTAATTTTATTGTTAAATCATTTATTATCTAATTTATTTTTTATTTCTTCATTCATTAATTTATTATTATATTTCTGATCAATTTCATTACCAATTGCTAATCACTCATAATTTGCAATATATACATCAAGCATTTGTCTATCTCTATATCCATTAATAAACAAACATCTACCCTTAATACCCATGCTGATTCATAGCTTTTCATTTTCTGTTAATTCATCCCCAGCAATTTTATAAATATCAGCAATAGCTTTTACATCTTGTGGTTTTGAACTAAAAGCAAAAGTATATTGAGCATTTTGCAAAATAGCTTTTGTAAAACTTTGAATTTCTTTTGTTGCAACAAAATCACTTGGATTTTGTGTAGCTAAAATTAATCCACCGTTTCTTTTTCTAATTCTTTTAGATGTTTGACTTAAAAATTCTAAAACATGAGTATTTTGATGATCAAAAAATAAGTGAGCTTCATCAACAATTAATAATGCATGTTTCTTGTTAATTTGATTATTATATGCATTCTTATTAATTTCATTTTCAATATATGCAGTCATCAATAATAATTGTGCATTTTTGCTTGGAGCATGTTTTGTTGCTAATAAATTTTTAACATCAAAACATACCAATTGACTATCTCCAATTTTTAAATTACTTTTGCCATTATATAACTCTGCATAAATCCCATTATTGCAAAAATAATCACTAATAATATCAATTAAAAAACTATATATTTTTCTATCTTCTTTATCAGTAAGTTTAGTATTACTTTTCTTTAGAGATTGTACTAAATCATCAAATGTTGGATAATCATTTGTATTTAATATATACAAATTTTTATCAAACAATTTTCAATTTTGATAAAGTTTTTTAATTTCTTTCATTAAATAAAATAAGCTTAAATTATCTAACTTACAATTTTTACCAGTTGTATCCATCATTAAAGTAGTAAAGAAAGTTTCTAACATCTTTAAATGTTCTGCAATTAAACTTGCAGTATTATTAATAATTTGTAAATTATCATCTTCTAGTTTTTCATTTAAAAATATTTGTAAGGGATTAATTCTACTTAATTTACCATTAGCCATATCTATAATTTGTCCATGATAATATTTCACTAAATATGTATAGTCTCTTTCTGGATCAATAATATAAACATAACTATCAAAAATTACTTGATTATTAATTAACTTTTTAATAAAAGAACTTTTTCCACCTCCACTTGTACCAAGAACAACCATATTACTATTTAATCTATTTTCTCTATTTCATAAATCTAAAACAATTGGATTATTTAAATCATTATTACCTAAAAATAAACCTTTTTCATCAATGAATAATGAATCTATAAAAGGAAAAGAACTTGCAAAAGTTAAAGATGGCAATTGAATCCCATACTTATATAATGCAGTTTTATATTTTGGAAAAATACTGTGAAAAACATCTTTTTGAACCATACTCAAATTATTTAAATTCATATTTTCATTTTTAACAGCTTCATTTAAAGCTATAATGTTTTGTCCTAATGAATCTTTATCATATCCATAATTTAAAAAATTAATATTATAATTTCTAAGTTTTTCTGTATTGTGTGCTATATCATCTTTAATATTATTTAACACTTCTAAATTACTTGCTAGTTCTTCTTTATTAACTGCTTCTTTATATTCATTTTTATTCAATCACATAAAAGTATAATTATTAATACTTTTTTGTAAACATTGTTTGGCTTCTTCTCTAGTAATTTGTCTTGTATTAATAATGATTGTTGAGTTATTTTCACTTAAATTATTTAATCAATTATAACTAGCTTCATTTGGTAAATTACTTAATGTATTAATAGCATAATAAGATTTTTGTTTATGTTTAGTAGTTATTATTGAATCGAAATGAAAATTAATATCATCAAAATTATCTTCAAAAATTATCTTATTTAAATCTTTATTCTTAATATCTTCTTTTCTTATATCATCACTAATTGGATTAAAGATATTTTTTAAGATATTAATTAACTTAATACTAGGAAGTGCTTTAGTATAAAATAATCTACTAAATTCATTCATAATATGTTTTTTATTTTGATTTAATTCTTCTTTGTTTTTTCCATAATAAATCAAGTATCATTTTTTATACATATATTCTGCATTATTAGTATTATTTATGTATCATTCATATAAATATTGCATTTGAAATAAATAGTTGTTTTCTTGTTCTTTAGATTTAATAAAACTACTATTTTTTAAATTATTTGCTAATATTTGAAGATATTTTGCTTGCTTATTAAAATCAATTTTTTCATCAATTTTTATTAAGCAGAATTCACTTTCAATATTTTTTATAATAATTGCTAATAATTTTCTTTTTAAGTCTTGTTCATCATAATTTAATGCATTAAAATTAATCCCATTAATTTGAATTGCAGACATATAACATTTAGTTCTAATTTGTTTATTTTTAATTTGAATAGCTTCATCATCAAAATTTAAAAATTCTAAATTATTTCTGTATTTCTTCACAGTTGAAAGATATTTTTTCTTGTTAATCAAAAACAAAAAGAATAATCAAAAATATTGATACATTCTAAGATCTCTTTGAGTAATTTTAATTAAATTTAATAAGAAAATAATTGATATAAAAATAAAAATTAAGATTCTATAAAGTATATTAATATGAGCAAATGGAAAACTCAAACATGCAGCAATAATTAAGCAAAACAAAATAAAAACAATATCTTTAAGTGTTAATGATTTTCAAATTAATAATCTAGAATTAAATAAACTCTTTGGAATTAAATTATCACTATTCATTACTTATAATGTAGTTCCCTTTTTTTCTTCTTCTTGTGAGTTGATATAATCAAAATTATTTTTAAATCCATGTTGTTGATCATATAAATGTTGTTTTCTTTGCATTTCATCTAATTTCTTTTTTCTTCAGAAATTCTTTCCAACTTTTTCATGCATAATTTTTCCTTCAGCTAAAGAAATTTCATTATTAGACATCTTTTTATCAATCTTATTATGTTTGTAAGCTTGTATTTTTGAGCCAATCCCACTTACTAATTTTCCACCTTTTTGTTCTGCAAGTTTTTCACCTGTTTTAAGAAAATTAGAAGGTTTAGTAAAACCAAGACCTTTGTTTATTATTCCTGCAGCACCAGCTGTTCCAACCAAACCTGCAAAACCTCTTAATGTATCCATTCCTTCTTTCATACCTGTTGATTCACCAATAAAAGAGCCAATTAAACTAGAAGCACTAAATACAGTCATAGATGAACCTGCAATAAATGCTAATTCAACAATTGATTTAGCTTCATTCCCACCATTTGCATCAAACCAATTACTATTACTAATTGATGTATGCATTAATGAAAGTAAAATAACATAAACATAATACATAATTAAATTTCCAAGAATCACTAAAGCTTTTGAAATTACAAGATTCTTGTATGAAATAATTCTTTTACCATCATCTAATGGCATGCTAAATGCTAAAAATGGACTAATTATCATTAAGAAAAATAATTCTGCAACTTTAAGCATAATGACTCATGAAATAATTAATAATGCAAATAAAGCAAACCATGACCCTAAACATTCAACCAACATGTTGTAATTTAAAATAACACTATCATCTGGTGCAGAAAAATTACTTGGAACTGGACCATTAAAACCACTAGGAGCACCAAGCAAATATAAAAAGTCAGCAATACTAGTTTTATTGCTAGATCCAATAAATGCTAAATTAATTGCTTCACTTAAAAAACCCATAATAGCAATTAGAACAAAGAAAAATGCAGGAATACTAAAACAAACTAAAAATCCTAATATAAAGAATTTAATAGCATTAATAATACCTTTCTTTTGCATTTTAGTGTCATTACTTGTAATTGTTGTTACTTTAATAAGTTGCCAGATAAAAACTAAAAATCCAATAAAAATAGAAATAATAACAAAACCAATAAAAATTCATGGAATTTTTATATCATTAATATTTGGCGGAACTATTACACCGTTTTTATAAACACCATTAGTATTAAAAAATATGTTTCAAAATATACCTTGTGTTAGATACTTTATAGCATCTGCAGCATAAGAAACAATTTGTAATGGGCCTTGAATAAAAATTACTCAAAAGAATTTTAATAATGCTGCCGTTATTAATTGTCCTATAGATAACATTTATATTTTCTCTTTTAGTTTTATTAACTATTACTACTATTGTTAGAAATTGGATTTGCAAAAATCATATGACCTTCAATTAGTGGGAATAAAATATTAGATAATGTACATACTACAACAATTCCAACTGCTGCAACAACTCATCATAAAAACTTTGCTAAGATTTCTTTTCTTTCTGCTGGGTCTTTGTGCTTTGCTAACAAGATAAAATAATATCCCAAAATAAAAATTAAAAAAATCCCTGCTATAACTCCAAAAACAATTAATATTGCATTAGCTACTTGTCAAACTCACTCAGCTAATGGAGTAAAAGTTTGTTGACTAATTGTACTTGTTGATGATGCTAGTATTGCATATTTCATAATTTTTCCCTCAATTTTTATAGACATGAACATGAGATTTGGATAAAATTCAAATTTCATGTTTTTACTATTATAAACGATTTTTATATTGTGTAGGTGTCATTCAATTCAACTTTTCTTGAATTCTTACATTATTGTAATAATGAATGAAATCATCAATTTCATTTTTCAATTCATTGAATGTAATTTGCTTAATGTTTAATTTATATATTAGTTCAGTTTTTAAAATACTAAATCAGAATTCAAATTCTTTATTATCAAGAGAATTTGCAACTCTAAACATTGATTGTTTTCGATTAAATTGCTTTTACATTTTAATAAATTCAGAAGATGAATAACATGTTGTATGATCAAAATGCATTATTATTTATTTGTTTATCCTTAATCAATTCAAATGAATCTATGACTAAGTTTGTATCATTATTCGGCAATAATTTTGCATCTAATATTTCTTTAGCTTTGTGACTGATTGTTCCTGAAAAATAAAAATGATTTTGTTTAGCATCTCAATTTCTTAGCAGATAAGTTACATTTGTTGCAATTATCTCATGCTTATCTTGTGTTTTTAATTCTACAAATTTTACTATCTTTTTTGCTATTTTACAAGAAATTGAAATTAATGAATTCATATCTTTATTAATGGTTAAAAACTTTTTGTATTTTTGTTTAAGTTATCATTTTGTTGAATTAGTAACTGTTTTGTATTTTGCATATTCAATTCATAGATTTTTTACAATTATTGATTCATATAGATTGAATAGTTCAATTCACTCATTTGGTTTTAATTGTTTGGATACAAATGCACCATAATCTGTTATTGTTTAAAGTTATTTTTGTCCAAATCTCATGTTCGTGTCTAAACTGAATGATTTCAGTTCAATATAAAAATCAATTATAATAAAAAATATGAAATTTCAATTTTTATCCAAATTTCACTTCCTGGTTTAAAATAATAAAAGACTTAATTTTATTTTTGTCTTACTTGTAAAGACACTAAAAAATACAATATTTTTTAAATATTGCATCATTTTTTCAACTTATTAAATCTTATTATTTATTTTGGATTAACACGATTTTTTGCTGCTTTCTTTTGAAGTTTTTCAGCTCTTTTTTGTTCTCTTTTTGCTTGTCTTTTTTCTTCTTTAATTAATTTAGCTTCATCTTTTTTTCTTAATGGATCAATTCATTCTGCTTCTTTTGCATAATCTAATTGTCCATTAATAACAATGTTTCTTGAATCTTTTTCTCTTTGATTCTGTGTTTTAGCATAAATAATTTCACATTCTATTGCTCTTGGTTGATCTTCTTGTTTAGTTTTACTATCTCTTGTTGTAAAAACTACTACATAAAGTTCTTTTGGATGTTTTTTAAATTCATTCTTTTTTTCTTGTCTTTGTGCACTAGACATGTTATTTCATAATGCTAAATTTTGTTTTTTTCACTCACTAAAATCTTGAGTCTTACGTTTTGCTACATAAGAATCAATAATTTCTTTTCCTTGTTCATTATGTTGTTTTAAAAAATATTTAATACTTTTTCAAACTTCATCTCTTTTTTGCTTAGTTGGAGTGGTATTATAAGTATTTTTTTTCTTTTTAACAGCAATAAAGATAATAATACCAATAGGAACTAGAAAAAATAAGATAAATAAAATTGATGATGAATGTTCCATAATTTTTAATATTATTATTTTAT
>JAFNRE010000129.1:0-4981 GCA_017385735.1 Mycoplasmataceae bacterium | reverse complement strand
GATTTATTTTTGGTGAATATACAAAAATATTATTACATGAAAAGATTGATAATAGTAGATTTTTGTTTTCATTAAATTTAAGAAAAATATACCCAGTTATTAATCTTTTATTTCCATATTTATTTCTTCATTTATTTTATTGGGAGTTTTTTGTGTTTCTTCGATGAAACTTTGACTAAAAACTGGTAATTTATCAGCAAGAGTATTTAATAAATTATTGTTATCATTTTTTAATTGTATTAATGATAAAGGTTCTTGATTCTTAAAAATTTGTGTAATATTTTTATTAAAAAGTTCTAAAATAATTGAATTATTTTTCATGTTATTTCCTTGATTTTTTTATTACTTAAATTATATCTTTTTTATTATCTTAAGACTTAAGATAAATTAAGAATGATTTTTAAATAAAGAAGTTTTATAGTTAATCAAATAAAATGTAATTTTGAAACTAAGTTTATTATTAATAAAAAGATATTTTTGATAAATCATTTTTGAATAATAAAATCTCAATAATTTTTTTGAGTTTTAATAAAAGAAATAATAAGTTAATAGATTTTTATTTCATTAAAGTTCTTCAAAGAATAATGAATTTTTAATAATTAGCAATTTTTTATTCCATTTTAATTTCAAATTTATTATTTTTAAGTATTTACTTATTAAAAGATAGTTTTATAAAAGAATTGAATTTAGATACTTTTTATTGAAATATAAGTTGTTATACTAAACTTTAATTGCTTATTCTTATTTGTTAAGTCTTTTTATTTTTTAGATTAAACTTATAAAATAAGAATAGTATTAATTTTAGATTTGGAGAATAAAACTTATGGCAAAATTTACATTAAGTAATTTCACACTTGTTGGTAATAAACTAAAAGAAGGAGATAAAGCCCCTGATTTTGAATTAGTTGATATAAATGGTGAAATTAAAACACTAAAAGATTATCCTAATAAAATTAAAGTAATTTCATGTTTTCCTTCAATTGACACAGGAGTTTGTGATATGCAAACTAGAACTTTTGCAAAAGATTATGAAGAAGATGATAATGTGATTGTTTTAAATGTTTCAGTGGATTTACCATTTGCTTTTAGCAGATGAAACAAAGAAAATAATCTTAACGTGGTTGCATTAAGTGATTATAGAACTAGAGAATTTGGTAAGAATTATGGAATATTAATGGATCCTTACATGACATTGTATAGAAGTGTTTTTGTTTTAGATAAAAATAATAAGATTGCATTGGCTTGATATAACAAAGAAATCAAAGAACCTGTTAATTTTGAACTTGTTAAGGATGTAATTTTAAAGTTGGAAAACAAGAACCGTAATTAAAAAAGACATAGACATGAGATTTGGAAAAAAATCAAATTTCATATTAATGTCTAATACACTACTTATTTTTGAATTAAGTCCATTAAAAAATTAATATTTTGAAGTATATTAATGTAGTTATAAATATTTACTTCAAGTTGATTTAAAAATGAATTAATTGCAGTTGTTGGACCATTAACACTACTTTTACAAGTATTACTACTACAACTTTGAATTATCATTGTATAGTACTATAATTAGTATTTTGATATTAAAAAAACTTGAATAGTGATTAAACTTATTCCAATAACACTAAATAATGTTCAAATTATATTAGAACAAAAAGTAAAGAACTTCTTTGGATAAGAAGAATAATAGTATAGAAAAACTATTGATTAAAAAACATGAGTTCTAAGTTCTATAGAAATCTCATGTTCTTTTTATTAATTAGTTTTTGTTTGATAATTTGTATAGTTTTTATAAATTGCAGCAGAATAAATGTAAAAATTACGAATATTAAAACCTTGTCTTATTTTGGGGTTAATGTAGTTTGATTTTTTCATAGAATTAAAAAAACTGCTTATTCTAGATGCAGAACAATCTATTTCTAATTCTGAACACAATTTACTAACAATTTTATTATGACTAATATTTTCATTATTATTATAAGAAGAATTTAATATTTCATAATATCTTTGTAGTAATTCATAATTAGTTTTATTAGAATTAACAATTTTGTATGAAAGTCGATGAGAATTAGTTTTGCACAAAAGCATAATTGCATTTTCATTATTACAAAAAAGTTCAAAATTTATTGTTTTTGAATCAATTAAATAATAAAGATTTTTAGATAATGTATCATAATCATTTAATATAAATCTTCAACATAATTTTGCTAATATTCATGTTAAAGATGGTAAAAAAATAATTCCTAAAATAATTAGAAAACAAGATATAGCACCTATTTGATTACTAGTTAAATTAGTATACTGAAAAACTGAATATGCCATGCCACCAATAAAAAATAGTGGCAAAATAATAGAAATTGAAATTAAAAAAGTATACAAAAAGGATCAAGCAATCTTGCTATCAAATCTGAAACCTTTAGAATTAGAATCATTAAATTTTTTATCAAAATTTTTAACTGTTTTTATTTTTGCATTATGATTAATAAAAATATTTTTTGTAAATTCTAAGTAGTTTTGATAAGTGTCAAAAAACTCTTCTTTTACATTTGAATTATTATTCATAAAATAGAATTTCTTTTATATTTTTTTAATTGCAAAAAGAATTGTTGAAAGTAATGTATCAAATTTACTTTGAGAAGAAGACATAGAAATAAAAATTCCAATATCAAGTAAACTACTTATTATAGATAAAGCTGCTAATGCAGGTACTGCTCATACTGCTAAATTAGATACTGTTTCTTCAGACAATAAAGATTCTCTAACAATTGGAGCTTCACTAAAATCGAAGTCATAATCACCAACTAATCAACTTATTCTTTCTTCTAAAGAATTTTTTAAATCAGCAAAACCTTGGCCTGAAATTATAGGAGTAACAATTTCTGTTTCTAAACTCAACATTTTTGTTCATACATTACTAATTTGTTCATATTGTTCTCACAATACTGCAGCATTTGCTAAATCAGTAACCGCTGCTGCTGATGCGGCTATTGCGTCTGGTACAGTGATTCCAAAAAACCATGCGCCTGCTCAATATGCAGCTGCTGCTGCGCTACTTACTGCAGCTGCTGTTCATGATGCAATGCATACATTATAAAGAGTTGATTGATATTGAAGATAGGTAGGAGTAAAATTATATTGAAAATAGTTCTGAAAATTAATTGTTTCACCTGACAAACTAGCATTTGATTGAACTCAAATAAGATTGCTATATTTTATAGTTGGTTTGTTAATTGAATCTTTTATTTTTTCTTTCAAAATATTTGATTTGGTAATAAAACTTGTTATTTTAGTATAATCTTGATTTGTGACATGATATTTATTAAATTGAGAATTAATATAATTAGATGTTAATCCATATTTTTTTGTGTGGATTAAAACTGAATCAAATATAGATTCTATTTTTTTTTCTTGATTTGTTTTAATTTCTTGTTTCAAGTTATCACTTGAATATATCAAAATACTATTATTTTTTAAATTATTTTGTTCATTTGAAAACATATTATTGTATTTAGAAATATTTATGTTTTTAAAAACATTATTTTTTATATCAATATTTTTTCCATCCATTAATTCCACAAAATTATTTTTTATATTATTTTGATTAGTAACTTGTTTTTTAACATGATTAATAGATTTTGTGTTTTCATTTGTAGATACTATACAGGAAGTAACAGTACTACAAGTTATTGCAGTAACCGCAAAAACTATTCCTAATATAGTAAGTTTCATATTTTTTTTCATTATTTTTTCTCCTAACACCTAAAAAAATTTTAAATCCAAAATTATTTTTAAATGAATTATTTTTAACAATTTAAAATATGTTTTCTATTGAAATCTGCTCTTAAACAAGGACATGAAATTTGAATTTTTATTCAAATTTCATGTCCTTGTTTATTCTGTCCAATTTTTGTTTTCTTATTTATTTAACTTTTTTATGCAAATATCATGTTCTAATCTAATTTAGATTTATAAATATTTATTAAGTATATAGAGATGAAAGTTAAATCTTGTTAAAATAGTTAAAAATTTTATTCATAAAATTATGATTATTATGAAGATACAAATTCTATTGTCACATTGCAATATAAGAACAATTTAATAAATATATTTCTTGTTCAAAACTGTAAATAATTGTTTCTTATTATTTATATAATTTGTGTTTATTCTAATATCTAAAGTTTGTCCAGTTATATTATCTTGAGGATCTAAACCGTTAAGTTTATTCATTGCTCCTTGTCAACTAGAAAATCCAGCAAAACCAAAAATATTTATTTCATTTGACTCTCATCCATAAGTTAATTCTTGAATTGCTTTAATTGGAACAGGAAATGAAAAAGTTAATGCATTTCCTGCATATGATAAACTTACCCCTTCAATTTCTCCATGATTATTTATGAATTGTCATTGATCTACATTAACTGTTAAATTAGCAGCAATTTCTTGTGCTGTAAATGTTAGATCATTAAATGTAAATGTTTTACTGCTAGCACCAATTATTTGAGTTTCTAATGCATTAATTCATTGCGTTTTATAAGATTGAATATTTAATGCTTGACCTGCGGTTATAGTATTAAAACCTGAAAGAAGAATTGCATTAGGAATCTTGTATTTATAAAATTCACCACTAAAATATCCTTCATTAAATAAATAGTCAACAACATAATAACCTTCTGTATTGTGAGTAATAATATTATTTACATTTGTTTCAATCATTTGTGCAATTTGTTGATTAATTGATTGAATGTCTGAAGTTGATATTGTTTCTTTAAAACCTTGAACAATAAAGTTTGATGTATTTGAAGAATTAGATAATGATGTATTTTCATAAGATAAAATTACATTAGATATTTGTGCTTGTTCAATATCTAGTGCTGAAAGTGTTGTTGGTAAAGTTATTTGGATATTATCAATAATATCTTGTATAGAATAATTTGAATTAATTACTAAAAACTTATTAGCAGCAGTTGTAATTTCGTTTTGAATT
>JAFNRE010000128.1:0-3795 GCA_017385735.1 Mycoplasmataceae bacterium | reverse complement strand
TTTTTGAACAACTAGGACAATCTAGATTTTTAATTTGTAGTACTACATTATTCATAATTTTTATCTTCCTTTTGAATTTGTGAATTTTGTTTTAAATTTTTGGATTCTAAATAAGCTAAATGATAAACATATTGTTTTAATTTAATAAACCCTGAAGCACTATGCTCAATCTTATTATTAGGAAAACAAAAAATTGGATTTGCTTCTTTAAAAGATAAATCTAATTCATGATTAGTATTATTTGTTTTTTTTAATACATAGAAATATTTAGGATTATACAATTCAATAAATTTCTTTAAATCATTAATTTTATAATCACTAAAATTTGAAATATGACAAATTCCTAATCCTTGATTAGTTTCAATTAAAGCATATGTTTTATAAATCGTTTTAACTTTACCAAGTATGAATTTCTTCATATAGAATAATTGTAAGTAATTTAATCTATAAATTAAAAAATTATGAATAAAAAATATGATGAAGAATTAAAAAAAATTAATGAAGTTATTGAAATGATTAGATTTTATGTGCAAAGAGATGGCGGAGACTTATTCTTTTTAAGTTATAAAGATGATATTGTTACACTAAAAATTACTGGAAACTGTGTAGGATGTAGTATTCAAGATGTAACTTATAAAGATGGATTGTTACAAATTTTAAAACTAGAAGTTCCAAGTATTAAAGATTTAGTATTAATTGAAGAAAAAACAAATGATACTATTGATTGAGAACATTTACTTGATTAAAAAGATAATTAAAATAAATAATATTTAATCAACTAGTTCACAAATACATTCATTATTTAAAATACCTTTAACTTTAACTTTTCTTTTTTGTCTAAATAAATCTAGATTTGTTTTTACTAAACATTTAAAATAATAATCACTGTGTCCAATTTGCACATCTTTTTCATTTGAATGTTCAAATAAAACTTCAATTTCTTTATTTAAAAAATTATTTAAATATTTATAACCAAGTTCATCACTTAATTTAATTAAAGTATTTACTCTTTGTTTCTTTATATCTCCATGTAAATCATCTAAAAAACTTGCTTTTGTCATACTTCTTTTAGAATAAGGAAAAACATGTAATTTAAAAAATCCAACTTCTTTGCAAACTTCAATTGTTTTATTAAAATCATTTTCATTTTCAGTTGGATATGCAACAATTACATCTGTAGTAAAAGCTGAAAGTGGAGATTTTGCTTTAATTTTATTAATTAAAGCAATAAATTCATTTGATGTATAATTACGATTCATATCTTTTAATACTTTATTACTACCGCTTTGTAAACATAAATGTCAATGTTGACAAAATCGATCTTTATTACTTGTTATTAAATCAATAATTTCATCACTAATTTGAAATGGTTCAACAGATGATATACGAATTTTAAATTTCAAATCTATCTCATTAATTAACTTTAATAATTTATAAAAATCAATGTCTCCATCCAAATATCCAGCAGTATTTACTCCAGTTAGAACAATTTCTAAAAAACCATTTTTTACTAAGTTAACAATTTCTCTTATAACAACATCATGTTGTTTTGCTCTTTGTTTGCCTCTAGCAAAAGGAATGATGCAATAAGAACACATCATATTACATCCATCTTGAATTTTTACAAATGCTCTTGTTTGATCAGAATTAATTAAATCATGATGATGTTCAAATTCTTTAGAATTTAATAACATATTATGATTAATATTTATGTTCTTTTTATCTTTAAGATATTGAATAATAAAATCAGCAACTTGTAATTTTTGATCATTACTTACAATAATATTAATTTTTTTATTAGCTTCTAAATACTTCTTACCTAAAGTTGTATAGCATCCAGTGACAACAATAATTGCATCTTTATTTAATTTTAAGGCACGATTAATCATGTTTCTTGATTTTAAATCTGCTTGATTTGTCACACTACAAGTATTAATAATATAAATATCAGCAACAGAATTAAATGAAACTTCCATAAATCCTAATGCTAATAAATCACTTGCTATAACTTGAGATTCATAAGTATTTACTTTACAACCTAAAGTTTGAATAGCAAATGTAAAATCTAAATTATTGTTTTGTGTTGTCATTGTTTGATGATTCTTCTTCATTTTTTATATCATCATTATTAAATAATGAATTTTGTTTTAATAAATTATCAATTTCTTCTTGAGTTAATGCTTTTTGTTCTTTAGATTCTTGAATCTTGTTTTGTTCTTCATTAAAATGATTTTCTGATAAAACTTTGTCAGCTTCATTTTTAATTTTTTGTTTTAAATAATCAATTTGATCTTCTTCATATTCAGTTACAAGTTTATGCAAATCAACTTCAATATGATAAATTACATAAGTATCTAAACTTGCAGCAATTAATGTAAATAAAATATCAAAAATAATTCCTACAACTATTGCATTATAATAAGGTAAACTATTTCCCAAATAATTTAATCCGTAATTTCCGTGTTGTGCAACAACAACAATTAAACATATAAAACTAATTAAAAAAGCACTAGTTGTCAAAGTTAAAACTCAAATATAATATTTAAATCAATGACTTTGAATATATTCTTTGATTTTTTTGTAATCAATAAATCATTTTCAAAAATAAATTGAATAAAAAATGAAAGATGATATTGAGCAAATTATTAATGGTAAGAAATAAAGTTTATTGAAATCATAAAGTAAGTAATTAGTACAAAGTAAAGCAATTAACATAATCGCACTAGCAATTATATACAATCAAGTCATTTGAATCTTAGCTTTAAACTTTGACTTACTTCCTTCTTTTTTTAATAAGTTATCTAACTCTATTTTCTTATTTGCATCTAAATCTTTTATATATTCTTGATTTCTCTTCATTATTTTAAAATTTTATCTAAAATTGCATTTATATATTTATAAGCATTAGGGGTGCTATATCTTTTAGCAGTAATTAAAGTTTGATCAATAATAATGCTTTTATGTGTATGCAAAACATTATATTCACCTAAAGCACACAAAAATAATGCCTTATCAACATCACTTATTCGATCAAAACTTCAATTTCTTAAATTATTATTAACAATTTCTTTATATTTATCAAAATTATCAATAATATTTTTTAAGATGTTTCTTTGTTCTACAAAAGTTTCACCACTAATTTCATCATCATCTATATTATTAATAATCTCTTGTTCAGAATTATTAGTTTGTAAAAATGCATAAATTAATCTAAAAAGATTAACTCGCTTTTTTCATAAAGTGTTATTCTTTAAGTTACTACTAATAAAATCTAAGTTATTTTCCTCTTGAGACATAATTTCCTGTAATTGTATCAACTACAACTTTATCTCCAGTTTTAATAAATTGTGGAACACTAATTTCTCATCCAGTACTTAATCAAGCTTTCTTTTGCACATTTTGTACAGTATTACCTTGAACTGCTTCTTCAGCTTCTTTAACATCTACTGTAACTTGATCAGGCAAACTAATTCCTAAAACTTCATCACCAAAATACATAATATTTACTTCTTGACCTTCAGTTAAAAAGTTCATTTCTCATTTTAGTCTTGATAATGGAACATTAGTTTGTTCAAAAGTTTCATTGTTCATAAATACTGCATTTTCATTATCAGAATACAAGAAATTCATTTTATTTTTAGTAATTTCTGCTTGTTCTAATTTCATTCCAGTAAATACTTCTACAGTAATAGCACCTGTATGTAAATTTTTTACTTTACATTTAACTATTCCTTCTCTCATAGCAGTTTTATTAAATGAATTATCTAAAACTAAATAAATATCATTTTTAAAATG
>JAFNRE010000127.1:0-4851 GCA_017385735.1 Mycoplasmataceae bacterium | reverse complement strand
ATAAAAATTGTTGAAGCATTAAAACCTGAAGTTTTCGTTATAGAAAATGTAAAAAATATAATTACTTCTTGTAATGGATATTTTATAAATCAAATTTTAGATAGATTTCAAAAACTTGGTTATATTGTAAATTATGGTACCTTAAATGCAATTAATTTTGGTATACCACAAAACAGAGAAAGAGCTATTATTATAGGTTCGAAATCTAAAAGTATTGAATTACCAAAATCAAATCTAAAAAAAGTTACAGTTAAAGATGCAATTTCTGATTTATCTTATTTAAATTCTGGAGAAGGTGAATTTGCTAGTGAATATTTATATGAACCAAAATCAGAATACCAAAAACAATTAAGATTAAATAGTGAAAAACTATATAACCATATAGCGACAAAACATTCTAAAATAGCACTGGAAAAATTAAGTTTTATTCCACCTGAAGGTGATAAAAATTCACTTCCTAAAGAATTACATGGAAAACAAAGATTCTCAACAACCTGATCAAGATTGATTTGAAATAAACAAAGTCCTACTATTGATACAAGATTTGATACACCTTCAAACGGAAGAAATTCTCATCCAGAATTAAATAGAGCAATTACACCAAGAGAAGCAGCAAGAATTCAAAGTTTTCCAGATACTTTTATTTTTTATGGGAATAAATGTAGTATATGTAAACAAATTGGAAATGCAGTTCCACCTTTATTAGCCAAAGCTGTTGGTCAAAGTATTCAAAATGCATATAATAAAGTTTCTAATAAAGGAAATGATTATGAAATCTTTTTAGATGATTCAAAGATTTTTGTTAAAGAATTAATTGCTAAAGGTATTAAAGTAGATTCTATTATTACAGATCCACCTTATAATATTTCTCAAAATAATAATTTTGATACTTTAAAAAATCCAAGAAGAGGAATTGATTTTGGCGATTGAGATAAAAACTTTAATCTATATGATTGAATCCCTTATTATGTAAAATTATTAAAACCCAATGGTAGTATTATTATCTTTTGTTCATATTTATATATTAGTTATTTATGCAATGAATTAAAAAAATCAGGAATAGAAATTAAAGATATTTTAGTATGAAGAAAAACTAATCCAATGCCTAGAAATATCAATCGTAGATATGTACAAGACATGGAATTTGCAATTTGGGGAGTTGTAAAAAATGCCAAATGAGTATTTAATAAAGAAAAAAGTAGTTATTTGCGTTCTTTATTTGAAACATCTATTGTTAGCGGAAAAGAAAAAACAGATCATCCAACACAAAAAAGTATTAAATTAATGTCCCAAATAGTTCAAATACACACTAATAAAAATGATCTTATTTTAGATCCTTTTATGGGAAGTGGAACTACTGGAGTGGTTGCATTACAAGAAAAAAGAAAATTTATTGGTATTGAAATAAATCAACATTATTACGAAATTGCAAATAAGAGAATTAAAGAAATAACTAAACATAAAAATTAATGATGATTAGAAAAAATGAAAGCCACTCAAATTTTTTGTTAAAATTTTAGTAATTGTCATTAAGACATTTCTAATGAATTTGAAAGTCAATCAAAAATTATCATAAAAAAAAATACAAATGAATACAACTCATTTGTATTTGTTTTTGTAAAAATAAGCCATGTTCTGTATTATTGAAAAACAATAATGCTAATCATTTATCTACAACTATTAAAGTTGTTCAGTTGAATATTCAATTCTATTCTTCTAATTCCCTTACCATAATTTAGGTTTCTTGCTTATGGAGTTTACCAACGTTTCACTTTCTCATTTCTAAGAATTTCGTCACTGTGGCACTTTATGAATACAATCATGATATCTTTTGATATTTTAGATCTTCTTCGTCGTCACAAATTAATGTGCTAGTCCTTGATTTTTTACAGACTACATAAACATTTATAAGCATCGCAGCTTATGCAAGCATGGACTTTCCTCTAAGAAAATAATTTCTCAGCGATTAGCTTTTTACAAAATAATCATAATATTTATTTATATAATAAAAGTAAAATTATTAAGAATTTTGTTGATTATTTCTATAAACATTATCAATTGCTTTTAATTTATTATTTTCATTTTTTAAAGCAATATTTAAAGTTCTTAATTTATTTTCATTCTTTTCTTCACTAATTTTTTGTTTAATTGTATTTATATTTTGTAAGATCTTATTTCTATCTACTAAATCAATGAATTCAAAATATGGGGTTAGAATTTTTAATTCATTTCCATCATTATAAATAAATCCACCAGAAACTGCAGCAATACGTTTATTCCCATCTAAATCAGTAATTGCCATTTGACCAATTGTAATTTCTGAAACCATTGGCAAATGCTTATACATGAAACCTTCAAAACCTTCTGAGATTGTTTCTATTGTTGCAATTTTTATATATTCACCGTATTTAATTCCGTCTGGTGTAATTATTTTTAAATATAAATTATCTTTCATTGTATCTAATCATTAAGTAAAAAGAATTTTATGCTTTAGCAGGTTGAGAAGATGAAGATTGATTTGTAGTAACATTCACTGTTTTTGCAGCTTCTGCTTGTTTTTTTCTTTCTTCTTCTTGTTTATTATCTTCTAGCATTTTTGTACCTTTATTAATTGCATCTTGTAAAGTTCCACAATATAAAAAAGCTTGTTCGGGTAAATAATCAACTTCACCATTAACAATTGCTTTAAACCCTGCAATTGCATCACTTAATTTTGAATATTGACCATCTACTCCATTAAATTTAGCAGCAACAAAGAAAGGTTGAGTTAAAAAATTTCTAATTCTTCTTGCTCTAGCAACTGTCAATTTATCTTCATCAGATAATTCATCCATTCCTAAAATCGCAATAATATCTTGTAATTCTTCAAATTTTTGTAAAATTGCTAAAACTTTTGAAGCAATTGTATAATGTTCAATTCCAACAATATTTGGATCTAACATTCTTGAACTTGATTCTAATGGGTTAATTGCTGGGAACAATCCTAAGGATGCTATGTTTCTATCTAAAACTGTTTTTGCATCTAAGTGGGTAAAAGTTGTAGCAGGAGCTGGATCAGTTAAGTCATCAGCAGGAACATAAACTGCTTGAACTGAAGTAATACTTCCATTTTTATTAGATGTAATACGTTCTTGTAAAATCCCCATTTCATATGCTAAAGTTGGTTGATATCCAACAGCACTTGGCATTCTTCCTAATAATGCTGAAACTTCACTACCTGCTTGCACAAATCTAAAGATATTGTCAATAAACAATAAAACATCTAGTTTATCATGATCTCTAAAATATTCAGCCATTGTTAAACCACTTAAAGCAACTCTCATTCTTGCTCCAGGTGGTTCATTCATTTGTCCAAATACTAATGCAGTTTTATCAATAACTCCACCTTCAATCATTTCAAAATAAAGATCATTTCCTTCTCTAGTTCTTTCTCCAACACCAGTAAAAACACTTAATCCACCATGTTCACTAGCAATATTATGAATTAATTCTTGAACTAAAACAGTTTTTCCTACTCCTGCTCCACCAAATAGTCCAATCTTTCCCCCTTTAGCATAAGGTAATAAAAGATCAATAACTTTAATTCCGGTTTCAAAAGTTTGAGTTGCTACAGTTTGTTCTTCAAATGTTGGAGCACTTCTATGGATTGATCATTTTGTAACATTTGTTTTATCAAATGGTTTATCATCAATAGCATCACCAACAACATTAAAAATTCTTCCTAAAACTTCCTTACCAACAGGCACTGAAATTGCTTTTTGTGTAGCAATAACTTCCATATTTCTTTGTAATCCATCAGTTGAACCCATAGAAATACATCTAACAATATCATCTCCTGCTAATTGTGCAACTTCTAAAGTTAATTTCTTTTGGTTTTCATTATTTTCATTAGGAGTTAAGTTAATAATTAATGCATCATTAATACTTGGTAAAGTTCCATTAGTAAATTTCACATCCACTACTGGTCCTAGAACCTGATAAACATATCCAATATTTTCTTTTTGATTTTCCATAATAAACTCCTTATTCATTTTGACCTGACATCATTTCAATAATTTCAGCAGTAATTTTTGCTTGTCTTAATTTATTAAATTTTAAATTATATTTGTCAGTTAAATCATTAGCATTATTTGTTGCAGCATCCATTGCATTTCTTCTTGAAGCAAACTCACAAATCTTTGATTCAACTAATGCACCATATAAAAAAGTATCAATATAAGAAGGAATTAAAGCATTAATTAATTCTTGTTCATTTGGTAAAAATTCTACTTTTGCTAAATTTAATTTTTCAACTTTTTTAGTTTTTAATAATTCTTTATCTAAAGGTAATAATGAAACAATATTAGGATCAAATTTCATTGCATTAACAAATTTAGTATAAGCAATTTTTACTTTATTTACACTGCCATTTTGAAACAATTCTAAGATTATTGATCTAATTGCTTGCACTTCATCCATATTAATTTGATTATCAGTCAAATCAATCTGATTTAGAATTTGCGATCCTAGTTCATGGTTTTTATAATAACTAAATGCTTTTTTACCCAAAAGAATTAATTGATCATTTGGTTTTAGTACACTTAAAATTGCTTTATTAATGTTGTTATTATAAGCACCACATAATCCTAAACTAGAATTTATAACAATATATAAAGTAGCATCTTTTGCATTTTTGTGTTCAAGAAATTTTAAATCATCTACAGAATCAACAATTGATGAAACTACATTATAAAACTCATTGTAATAATCCTGAATTTTTAAAAGTCTTTCTCTTTCTCTTTTTAGTTTCACAATAGAAACCAATTTCATAGCTTCAGTAATCTTACTTGTTTTTTTAACAGATTGGATTTT
>JAFNRE010000126.1:0-4478 GCA_017385735.1 Mycoplasmataceae bacterium | reverse complement strand
GATGTTTATTTTGATGTTAAATCAATAAAAAATTATGGAGAAGTATCACATAATAATATTCAAGATTTAATTAATAATGTCAGAATTGAAAATGATAATAATAAAAAAAATCCTTTAGATTTTGCTTTATGAAAACAAACAGATTTAGGATTAAATTGAAACAGCAATTGATCTAAAGGAAGACCTGGATGACACACTGAATGTGTTGTTATGATTAACAAATACTTAGATAAACAAATTACTATTCATGGAGGAGGAGTTGATTTAAAATTTCCACATCATGAAAATGAAAATGCACAAAATTATGGAGCAAATAATTGTTCTTTAGCACAAAATTTTCAATATGTTGGTCACTTAACAATTAATGGACAAAAAATGTCTAAGTCTTTAAAAAATGTGGTTTTAGCTAAAGACCTATTACAAAAATATCAACCAGAAGTTATTAAATGATTCTTTTATCAAAAATACTATGGTGCTCCAATTGATTTTAGTCATGAAATTATGCAAGAAGTTTCAAATCAATATAACAAAATTATTAATGCAATTAATATCTTTAAGACTAAATACTATTTAAGTACAAAACAATTACCTGAATCAAAACCTTCATATAATCAAACATTTTTAGATATCTTAAATGATGATTTAAATTTTGCTAATGCAGTAAGTTATATTCAAAATCAAACAAAAGAATTATCAGTTAGTATAACAAAACAAAATCAGGATAAATTATTAAAGATTTATCAAGATTTAATTGGTGCATTTATTATTCTTGGCATTCACTTAAAAGATCTTCATAACAATGATGTTTTAAAAGAAATTGATCTTTGACATCTTGAAGTTAATAAGAAGAACTTTAAAGTTGCAGATGAATTAAGAAATGAATTGATAAAAAAGAAAGTTTTATAATGAAAAAACAATCTTTTAATAATTTAATAATTGGTAAAAAACCAGTATATGAAATGCTTACATTAAATCCTTGTTTAATTAAATGTATTCACTTATTAAAAAGAGATGATTATTTAATTAATTTATGTGATAAATTTCAGATTCCATATATTGTTAATAAACAAGATCATTTCTTTTCTTCTTTAAATAAAGATGTTAATCATCAAGGTTATGTCTTAGAAATTTTAGATAAATCTAATTTCTTAAAAATTGTTGATTTTGATTATTTAAAAAGATTATCTAAATCTAAAAATAATTTATTAGTTTTAATGTTAGATGAAATTGTAGATATGATGAATTTTGGTGCAATTTTAAGAACTGCTTATGCTGCTAATGTTGATGCTGTTATATTTAAAAAAGATAATCAGGCACAAATTAATGATTATATTGTAAAAACTAGCATGGGTTTTATTAATAAAATTGCTTTATTGCCAGTTGTAAATTTATCTAATGCAATAGTTAAACTTAAAGAACTAAATTTTTGAATCTTTAGTAGTGCTTTAAATGAAAATGCAGTTAATTATGATCAATTAGACTATCAACAAAACGTTGTTTTAATTATAGGAAATGAAAAAGATGGAGTAAGTAAACTGGTAATAAAAAATTCAGATTATTTGATTAAAATTCCGATGTTTAATAATGTAGATTCATTAAACGTTTCAGTAGCAACAGGAATATTATTATTTAATATTATTTCAAAAAGAAAAAATAAGGGATTTATTTAAGTATGAAAATATTTTTAGATTCAAATGATTATATATTTATGCAACTTTATAAACAGCATTTTATTAAATTGAAAGCAATCTTATTAAAAAGGTATTATTTGAGTCATTATCAGCATGTAATAGAGATTGATGATGTAGAACAGATTTTGTTTTTATCATTTCACAAACTTTATAATCTTTACAAAGAGCAAAAACCTAATAAAATTCAAGAATATTGTTTTTTTAATGATATTTTAAAAGAAGCTGGATGAAATTTAATTGATTTATATAGATCATATTTAACAAATAAAAGAAAAGTATGATTAAAATCAGAACAATTAAATGAAAAGTCCAGTTTTTTAATTAACAAAAAATATTATGAAAATTATGAAAATATAATGATTAATCAACTAATAAATGATGAAAATATTAAAGAAAAATTATTTGTGATTATTTATTTTTACAAAAGTTTAAAAGATAATGATATTAATAAAAAAATTCTTGCATATAAACTGTGTTTTGATTATGACAATGATTTAATTTGTAAAATCTTAAATTTACCAAAAAATGTTTATAAAGAAAAATGAAGATATTTGAAAAAAAGAATTTATACATTTTATGAAACCAATAAACAAAAACTCTTAAAAACTAAAATTTATTTAATATAATATTTAGTTATAAGGTATGCAAATAAAAGTTACTTTGGTTTGTACAAATTGTGCTAGTAGAAACTACATTACAAAGAAAAATAAAAGTAGTTTAGAACAATTTTCTTTAAATAAATTTTGTTCTAAATGTAATAAGGTTACTTTGCATAAAGAAACTAGATAATGACTAAAGATAAAAAAAATAAAGAAAGTAACTGATTTAAAACAAAAAAAACTTTTTTTGGAGTAGGGAAAGAATTTAAAAGAATCTCTTGACCAAGTTTAAAACATGTGTTATGAGGTTTTTTTATTGTTTTTATTTTAACAGCATTCTTGGTTTTATTATTCTATATAGTAAGTGATATTTTAATTGCATCTCATATTATAGAAACAGTAAAAAGTGCAGCAAATGCATCATCAAGCAGTTCATCAAGTTAAAAAAGGAAATTTATGACTAAAAAAAATAAAGAGCAAAGTAATTTTCAATGATATATAGCAACAACATACAGCGGTAGAGAAGATTCTGTTGTTAGAGATTTACAAGCAAAAATCAAAGCCTTAAATCTAGATGAAGACGTAAAAACTATTAGAGTTTTTAAAGTAAAAAGTGTTACAGAAAAGATTTTTGATGCTTCTAATCCTCCACCTGCACATATGAGAAATAGTAAAAATATTAGATGAGAAGCAGGAAATAAGCCAGGAACTTATAAAAAAATTGAAAGTAGAATTATTAATAAATTTCCTGGATATATTTTTATTGAAATGATTCTAAATGATAAGGTTTGATTAGCAATTAGAAACTCTTTTTACATTACTGGATTTATAGGTTCAAGTGGTAAAGGTGCTAAACCAATTCCAATTTCTAGTGAAGAACTTGAAACAATGTTAAAAGAAGATCCAAATATTCAACTAGAAGAAGGTGAAGTTGTAAGTGATATTGTTGAATCTGAAATTAAAAAAGATGAACAAGAAGAATTACTTGCAATTGATTTAAATATTGGTGATGAAGTTAAAGTAAAACTTGGACAATGAAAAGATCAAATTGGAATTGTTAAATTAGTTGATTATAAAACTGGTAATATTACAATTAGTACTGATTTTTTAGGTAGTGAAAATTTAATTGAAGTTAAATATGATAATCTTGAAAAAATTATTCAAGAATAGAATTTAAATAATATTTTTTTAATATATTTTCATCGATTATATTAGTTCATTGAATAAATGTTTTGTTATTATTACTATATAAAAATTCTGTTTGTTTTAAATTAATAATTCTATTTTTAAAATTTTGTTTTTGATATTCATTAATATTTAAGTACTTAATCAAAGAATTTAAGTCAATATCATTTAGTTTACCAATGAAGAAATATTGCAAATTGCCTAAGATTTTATTAGCAAAATCATTTGCATACAAATCATTGAAATTTTGAGTTGCAAAAGTTAATAAGGTTTGATATTTTCTTGATTTTTTGATTAGACTATATCAAATATTATTAATAGTTTTATTTTGTAAATTAAAAAATTTATGTGCTTCATCAATTATTAAATGATAAATATTATTTTTATTATTGAAAATTGTTTTTGAAATTATACAAAAAACTAGAACTAAACTTGCATTTATAAAATTTAAATTAGTAATAAATTCTTTATCAAAAATTTTTTTAAAATTAAAAATAACTATTTCATGCTCATTTAATGAAAAATCCTGATTAAATCAATTCATATAAATTTCATTATCAATTTCTTTAATTAAGTTGTATTTATATGAATTATTATTTTTTAATCATTTAATAAAAAATCAAAATCCATGAATTTTTATTTCATTAAAATATTGTGTAATTTCACTTGTAAAATCATGATGACATAAATTATTTAGAAATGAAGCTAAAAAAATTATTCTTTCATTATTTGTTTCAAATTCTAATTTAAATGGATCTAGTGCTAATGGCATTAAATTAATAATTAAAGTTTTATCAAAAAAATTTTTTAAAAAAAGATATTCACCTTCTATATCTAAAATAATGATTTTTTGATGTTTTATTAAATTTGATAAGTAAATGATCTTTTTTATTAAAATGCTTTTACCTGTTCCACTTTTTCCTAAAATTAAATTAATTCCATTAAAAGACAAAAAATTATTATTTTTAGATAAATATTCTTCTTGATTAAAAAAGAAAGCTTG
>JAFNRE010000125.1:0-2516 GCA_017385735.1 Mycoplasmataceae bacterium | reverse complement strand
CTAATATATAACTTAAATACTAAAAAAATCTCATTTAAAGAATTGGAAAATGAAATTGCAAATTTCATCAATTATTACAATAATGTAAGAATTCAAGAAAAGTTGAATTGAATGACTCCAATAGAATATAAAAATCATTTAGAATTAAATATATAAATTTATTTTTTTGTCCCCTTTGCATTTCCCTGTTTAAGAAGTATTACTTTATGTAACTAATAATCATAGTTTGAATATTAAAACTTTTATTAAATAATATGTAGATTTTGAATTAAGAAACATTGAATTATTATTTATTGCTTGTATTAAATATTTCGATAATAAAGATTAATATTTTATTTAACCAAAAAATTTATTTTTTATAAATAAACATACAATTTTTAGTTAGTTGGTGTTTACAAGAATATGATAAAGGTGAATTTATTTAAAGAAGAATATCTATCATGAAAAAAATTTATAAAATATGAATAAGTGGATTTATTGCAACATCTATAATATCTACTGCAGTTATAACACCAATTGAAATTACTAAAAATAATAATAGTAATTTATCAACTATTAATAGTGATGATAAAACAAATATTATTAGCAAAGATAATATAAGTAGAAATAATTCATTTAATATTAATGAAATTTCTACTAAATGATCTAATAACACACCATCTGAACATCTTATTAATAATGACTTTAATGAAATATTAAACTATAATAAAAATTTAAAAAATAATAAAGAAAATCAACATTTTTCTTACATTGATAATGTCTTATTAGCATTAAAAACTATCAATAAAGAATCTAGTAAAATGATGAGTCAATTATCAATACAATTAAATAAATTGACAACAAGTCAACAAAATAAGGTTAAAAATCAAATGTTAAAGATGTATGATCTTACTTCAAGAGAAAAGATTACATATAAAAATTTTTCAACAATTTTAAGTGGATTCACTACTTCATCTAATATTAAAAAAGTTAATGCAGTATTATTGAAATACCAAACTGAAGCTGCTAAACGTGCATTAAATAACAAAGATAATGTTTCATATATCTTAATGCATGCACAATTTAATTATGCAAGCAATTGTCAAACAACTATTGGTCAATTAATCAATAACTTAAATGATGTTTCAACTGCATTTGCATGAACTTCAGCAGCAGCTGCAATTTTTGCTGCCGGACAATATATTGCTGCTGCATTTGATTTTGGTTTTTCTACTCCGTGAGCATTAGGTGCTACTGCCATTTCAGTGATAACAGGTGCTGTTTCTGCGTGTTGTGGACTTGCAGCAAGTCACTATCAATCTGAAGCAAATCAACTTCCAGAAGGTTTTCAAACAGGATTATCTGAATTTTGTAATATATATCCATTAGGTATGTTCCCTGCTCAACTTATAAAGTTAATTACAACTGCAACTATTACAATTTCAACATTTAGTTGAGTATTTCCAGTAGCCACTGCAATAGTTGATATTGCTATTGCAATATTAGATACTTTTAATACAATTAATGATTAATAAAAAGATGAGAATTTGAATTCCAAAAAAAATTGCACCATTTTATTATAAAGATATTGATTTTAAGATTGAGAATTATGTATTAGATAAAGATATTACAAACATTATTGGAAATGGACATTTAATTAAAAAAGCAATAAAATTAAGACATGTATTTTATTGATTATTATTGATGTTTATATTATTGTGTATTTCTTTAGTTTTATTCTTTTTTATTAAGATGCTTATTTATAGTGGAAGCTTAAATTATTCTTCTTCTCAATTAGTAATTATTAAAGATTTTGGAATAAGTGCAATTATTCTTTGAGTATTGGGATGAATATGATGAATTTTAATGTGATTTGGTATTATTATATTTTATACAAATAAGCAATGCAAACTAATTGTTGATTATTTTAATAAGTTAGTAAAAGAAAACAAATTAGTTTCAGATTTAAGTAAATATCCTGTAGTGTTTATTATGGCATTTTATTATAAGAATAGAAGTCAATTTCCAATTGATTATCCAAATACATATCCTAGATTTGCATGTTTCTTTGCAATTTTAGGTCCAAGTATATTTTTTGATAGATTATATGAATACATTAATCGAAAAACTAACCACTTATCTAACACTCAAGATCTTAATTAACGCTCGAATGCAATTTCAAGTGCAACAATTTTATGAAAGGAATTATTGTATTTTTTTGGGAGACTTTCAAATTCGTTGGAAACGTCTTAATGACAACTAATAAAATCTTAACAAAAAATTAAAAAATCATAAAATTATTTTTATTGCATAATAAAAAGATTTAAGAAAAAAATTTCTTAATTATTTTTTAAAATTAATATTATAAATTTGTAAAAATATCTATTTTATTTTGGAAAATAAACAATCAGTTTCTCTTAAAAAGAGTATTAAAAAATTATTTTATAAGATTAACAATACAATTAGTTTTCAAAAGATTAATAAATGTTTCTAATGAGTAACATTTACCAAAATTACCATAATAGCTTTTAACTAAT
>JAFNRE010000124.1:0-4148 GCA_017385735.1 Mycoplasmataceae bacterium | reverse complement strand
TTTTAACTTACAATAAAAAATGAAATAAAACATATGACTATAAAAAACATTAACATCTTTTTCAAGAATAAATTTATAAATGCCGATATTGAGTTTGATGAAAAAATAAGATCTATTACTAATATCAAAAAAGAAGATAAAAATGAAAATTATTTAATTCCAAGATTCTTTGATATTCACACTCATGGTGGATATGGCATAGACTTTAATAATTTACTTAATTATAATGAAAAACAAATCATTGATTATATAAATAAAACTAAATTAGAAGGTATAGAACATATTTTTATAACTACTGTTACAGATAGCATTAAAAATCTAAAAAAATTAGCATTAAAGATTAAAGAATTAATTTATAAATATGATTTTTTTGTAGGATGACATTTAGAAGGTCCTTTTATTAATAAATTAAAAAAAGGAGCACATAATTCAAAAAATATTATTCCTATAAATGAAAAATTTTTAATTTGATTGAAAAAAAATTGTAATTTTAAAATCATGATTACTTTTGCTCCAGAAGTTGAAAATAATTTAATGATTGCAAAAAAATATCAGAAAGATTTTTATTGATCAATCGGCCATACTGATATGAATAGCACATGAATGCAAAAATGTAATGAATTAGGATTTAATAAAATTACACATTTATGTAATGCAATGAATGAATTTAATCATAAATATCATCAAGCATCAATTGTTAATTACGCACTAAATAATTCTTTACAATGCGAAATTATTCCAGATTTTTATCATGTAAATAAAGAAACATTAATTACTATAAAAAATAATATTCATTATAAAAACTTAATGATAATATCAGATAGTTTAATTCCTAAAGGTTTAAATAATCAGATTTATTCTTTAGGAAAAATATTAATAGATAAAAAAGATGAGATTTGCTATATCCATGATTCAAATACTTTAGCTGGAAGTTGTAATAAATTCAATAATTTAATAGCAAAATATTTATCAATAAATCAACAAAATATTAAAGAAATAGTTTATTTAAGTAGCATTAATGCATGTAATTTTTTTAAAATCAAACAGCAACAAATTAATTTAAATAATATAGCAAATTTTCTTATTATTAATAAGGAAGGAAAAATAGATTCTATTTATGAAAATGGCAAACAAATTAATTAATATAACCAGTTATATTAATGGTAAATTTTTAAATAATAAAACTGATTTTAAAAAAATATTTAGTCCTGAAACAAATGAAGAAATTGCTAATTATTCTTCAGTGTCTTTTAAAGATTTAACAGATGCTTATAATGATGCAAACATTGCTTTTGAAACTTGAAAAACATTAGATCCAAATACAAGAATTACATATATTGAAAAATTTAATGAATTATTAAATAATAATCTTGAAAATATTGCAAATGCAATTGTTGAATCAATTGCTAAACCTAAATCAGCAGCAATTGATGAAGTTAAAAGAAGTATTCAAATGATTAAAGATTTAATTGAAGAATATAAGACTAATTTTATACAACCAAAAATTATGGATGAAGAAATTACTCATACAAAAAATAAGATTGGTGTTTGAACATATGAACCATTAGGTGTAGTTTTAGCAATTGCTCCTTTTAATTACCCAGTAAATTTATTAATTTCTAAAATTATTCCTGCTTTATTAACAGGAAATGTTGTTGTTTATAAATCTGCAAAACAAACAATTAATATAGGATATATGATTGCTAAATTATTTGATGAAATTAAAATTCCACATGGTGTAGTAAATTATATTGTTGCAGATGGAAAAGAACTTGGAAATGCATTAGTAAACAATCAAAATATTAAACTATTAAATTTTACAGGTGGAACAAGTACTGGACAAGAAATAAT
The DNA here is from genome assembly GCA_017385735.1 of Mycoplasmataceae bacterium. Classification (GTDB taxonomy): domain Bacteria; phylum Bacillota_I; class Bacilli_A; order Mycoplasmatales; family Mycoplasmoidaceae; genus RGIG1987. The sequence continues at coordinate 2,297 of JAFNRE010000124.1, read as the reverse complement.
GAAATTTATTTCATACAAAACCAATAAGATTTTAGAAATGGGTGGATTAGATCCAGCATTAATTACTAAGAATAATGATGATCCTAATAAAATTGCTAAAGAAATTATTAAGGGAGCATTTAGTTTTAATGGACAAAGATGCACTGCTATTAAAAGAATTATTTTACTAAAAGATAATCATGAATTTAATGAATTATTAAAAAAAGCATTAATTAATGAAATTAATAATTTAAGTATTGGTAAAGCAGAAGAAGATGCTAATATAACTGCTTTAGTAAATAATATTGCAGTAAAAAGAGTATTAGATTTATATGATGATGCAATTAAACATAAAGCAAAAGTATTAATTGAACCAAAAGTACAAAATAATTTAATAACTCCTATTCTTTTAGATGAAGTAACAAAAAAAATGCAACTTTATAATACTGAAGCATTTGGTCCAATTCTTCCTATTATTTATGCTAAAAATATTGATGAAATGATAGAAATTGCTAATGATACACCTTATGGTTTACAAGCATCAATCTTTACTAAAGATAAAGAAGAATGATGACAAATAGCAAAAAAAATTGATGCTGGTAGCATCAATTGAAATAAATCATCTTCTCGTGGACCTGATATTTTTCCTTTTTTAGGAGTAAAAGATTCAGGATTTAATGTTCAAGGAATTTATTGATCTTTATACACCACAGTAAGATTAAAAGGTTATATTGAAAATAAATAATCTTTATTCTTTAGTTATTTCACTAACAATGCTTGTTTTATTATAAGCATTGTTTTTTATTAATATTTTTCTATCTTTTAATGCAATTAGCATAAATAAGAATGATAAATCAATTTGCACTCTTATTTTATTCATTACAATACCAAAACTACCAAAAATTCCAGTATTTGTACCACACATTACATTAAATGCACATGAAGCTTGCATATTTTGTGCAACTGTACTTATACCAACAATACCATAAGATCCAACAAAACAATAATAAGAACCAAAAAACATTGCAAATCAATATCCAGCAGTATTTACAGCACTAGTAAATGCTCATCCATTTACTGGTAAAAAGGATAAATATCCAATTAAAGCCATTGCAAAAATAATGGTTTCACCAATAAATGCAAGTTTCTTATATTCTTGTTCTACTTCTTCACCTAGATTAAACTTGTAAGTATTTCTTAAATTAGTATTAATAAAATCTATTGCATGATTAAATTCATTATCATTTAATTTGTTTCTTTTTGATGCTTGAAATAAATATTTATTAAAGTTAACAAAATAAGAACCAAAAGATTTTTTATAAGCAAGTGGAACAATTAAATAATTAATAATTAATACATAAACTCAACCAATAAAGAACATTACAAATACAAAAGTAATATGTAATCATGTACCAATTTGTGATTGTAATAATGATTCACTAAAGAAAGATAAAGTAGCAACACTTAAACAAGCATAAACAGCATTTAAACAAGCATTATTAATCTTTGTTGCTTTTTCAGCAAAAGCTTCATAAGATTTATTATTAGGTTTAGCATATCCTAAAATTATTCCAATAATAAATGCTAATGAAAATAAACATAAAACAATTGGAACTTGTACAGGCAAAGATGGATTTTGAATTTGATGTAATGCATCATAATTTGCATTTACATTATATTGAACATCATAATTTCCAGTAAAAAAGTATGCGATTAAGAAATTAGTAATGAAAAATGGTCAATAACCTTGGTGGTTAAAGTTACTTATACCAATAGGACTTCCACAAATAATAAATGAAACATTAGGATTGTTATTCATATCATAGTTATATAAAGGAAATACTCTATATAGATTAATAAGAAGTAACATACTTATTGAAAATCCCATAAAAATTAATGTATGTCTAAAAAAAGTTGCTCAATCTTTTTTTAAAGTTACATAATACATTGTTTTGATAATATTAAAAAATAAAGCACTTATCAAGAAGATTACTAAAAATATCATGTAGATATTTCCAACAACTATTGCAAATTGCATAATTTGTGCATATCACAAATCACCATGTGCATAGTCATTAGTAATTCCATCATAGCTATTACCTCATGATACATATCCAACTTTTGCTTGAAAAGGTAAAGTAATAATTATTGAAAGAATTAATGATACAAAAGGTAAATAACTAACTCATTTTTTATGCAGTTTTTTAATAAGAATTTGTGCAATAATTAACCCAATTACAAACAAGAAAAAAACACCAACAAATATATAACAATTTGTAGTGCTCATTCCAAAAACTTCTTGAGCTTTGTTTGCATAT
>JAFNRE010000123.1:0-9247 GCA_017385735.1 Mycoplasmataceae bacterium | reverse complement strand
GTACTTATTGAAGTTTCTTTCTTAAAGTTTATTTCATCCTGTACATTTCCACCTCATGGCGCTAATGCAATATGTTTATTATTAATAGCATTTTTTACTTCTTGTAAAGTATGACAAATTTCAATAGAATTATCTAATCTATTTTTGGCTTTAATATAAAGTCTATTATTGTATTTTTGTCCTAAATCATGAATATTACTAATAAATTCATTTAAGTTCATTTCTTGCTTATTATTTAAGTCTCTAAAAATTAATGTTACTTTATTTTCTTTAACTTCATTTTTACCAATTAATAAAGTAATTGGTGTACCTAAAACTTGTTGTTCTTTAATTTTAAATCCCAAAGAATTGTTTGAAAAATCCAAATAAACTCTATATTCTTCTAATTTAGTTTTAATATTTGTTGCATATTGAACAATGTTTTGCTCATCATTTAAAACACATACTGCAATTTGATTTATAGCAATATCTCATGGTAAAACTAAGCCTAAATCATCACTATGAGACATAATAATTGCACCAATAATTCTTGTTGATAATCCACAAGAAGTTTGATAAGGATGTTCTAATTCATTATTTTTATTTCTAAAAGTAATATCATAAGGAATTGTAAAATTTTGTGCTAAATAATGTGATGTTGCACATTGCAAGGCTTGACCATCTTGCATTAATGCTTCACAAGTAAAAGTATGATTTGCTCCTGCAAACCTTTCATTTTCTGTTTTTTCTCCATTAAGAATTGGAATACATAAGAATTTATTAATAAAATCAACATAATTATCATTCATTATTAATGTAAATTCTTCTGCTTCTTTTTTTGTACAGTGAATTGAATGCATTTCTGTTCAATAAAACTCACTTGTTCTTAAAAAAGGTCTTGTATTTTTTTCTACTCTAAAAACATTAGCTCATTGATTATATTTAAAAGGTAATTGATTATATGAAACAAGCATATCTTTAAAATAATAACAAAATAAAATTTCACTAGTTGGTCTTAAGACTAATGGATCTGTTAATGCTTCACCATCAATTGATTTTTTAGTTATAAAAAACATTTCTGGTGCAAAACCTTCAAGATGTTTTTTTTCTAAATTAAAAGAACTGTATTGCATTAATGTTGGCATCATGACATTTTTGATGTCATAATTATGAAATCTCTTATCCATTTCTTTTTTAATTTGTTCTCAAATAAAAGTAGAGTTTGGAGTAAAAATGATTGTACCTTTAACTTTTGCATAATGCACTAATTTTGCTTGCTTAATTACATCATCATATCATTGTGTAAAATTTTTGTTTCTTAAAGTAATTGCATTATTAATATTCTTTGAATCCATAATCTATTCTTCTATTCTTCTTCATCAATTTCTAATTCTAATAATCTATTTAATTCAACACTATATTCTAAAGATAACCTGTTTGAAAATGGAGCAATAAAACCAATAAGCATCATATTTTTAGCAGTTTTTTTATCTATGCCTAAAGACATTAAATAAAACATGTTTTCTTGATTTAATTTACTAATATAAGCTTCGTGTTCAATTCCAGAACTATTATTTTCAATCATTTCATGTGGAAATGTTAAACCTTTACTTTCTTTGTTTAAAAATAATGAGTCACATTTTACATGACTATAACTATTAATAGCATCTTTTTTAATTTCAACAAGACCTCTATAATTAGCAATTCCATTACCACTAGCAATTGTTTTAGAAATAATTTTACTTCTAGTATTTGGTGCTAAATGAATCATTTTTGCACCTGTATCTTGATTGACGTTTTGATGACTTACTGCAATTGAAACACATTCACTGCTTGCATATTCACCTTTTAAAATAGTGCATGGATATTTCATATTAATTCTAGAACCTAAATTACCATCAATTCATGACATATATCCATGTGCATCAACAATTGCTCTTTTAGTTACAAGATTTAAAACATTGTCACTTCAATTTTGAATGGTTGTGTATTGCATTTTAGAATTTTTACCAACATAAACTTCAACATTTGCAGCATGTAAATTATCTTCACTATATATTGGTGCAGTACATCCTTCAATATATTGTAAAGAACTGTTATCATCAACAATAATTAAAGTTCTTTCAAACTGTCCAACACTTTTATTATTAATTCTAAAATAAGTGTGTAATGGTAAATCTACTACAGTATTTTTTGGAACATAAATAAAGGTTCCACCAGATCAAACAGCACTATTTAATGCTGCAAATTTATGTTCATTACTATAAATTAATTTACCTAAATATTTTTGTACAAGTTCTGGATATTTTTTTACAGCAGTATCTAAATCAGTTAAAATAACATTCTTTTTTTCAACTTCTTTAAAAATTTGTCCATAAACCATTTCACTATCTAATTGGGTTTCTAAACCATTTAAAAATTTTGCTTCTTCTTTACTTACTTTTAGTTTTTCAAAAGTAGTTTTGATTTTTTCAGGAAGATCATCTCATTCCTTCTTTTTATCAACTTCATATTTTGAATAATAAATAAAATCATCAAAATTAATAAAAGATAAATCTGGTCCTCATTTTGGTAATGGTAATTTTTTAAAGGCTTCATAACCTTTTAATCTAAATTGCAACATTCATTCTGGTTCATTCTTAATTTTTGAAATTTGTCTAATGACATTTTCATCTAAACCATATCCTGTATTAAATATTTTCATTGTCTTTATATTCTTTTAAAATTTTATTAATGCTTAATGCACAGCTTTGTGCACATGGTATTCTATTTGCTTGTTTATGAACATTTTTATAAATAATTAAATCATTCAATAAATCTTTATTATTAATTGCTCCATTACTAACCATTTCTAAAAAATCTTTACTTAATTCTTCAACTTTTTTTAAATCTTTATTCACAATATTTGTACAAATCATATCAGTAGTAGCAGTACTAATTACACAACCAAAACCATAAAATTTAGCATCAACAATTTTGTTATCTTTGATTCATACTACTAAAGTAATATCATCTGTACAAGAAGCAGTAACAGTTTTTGCAGATAAATATTGATCTAATTTTTTAAATTCTTCTTCACTAATTCGGTTCGTTGGATTTGTACCATGATTTACAATTAATGTTCTTACAAATTCAACATCATTATATAAGTCCATTTAACTCATCTCCAGGATTGAAATTATTAATTGCTTCAATCAATTTTTTAATATCATTAAAATCATTATAAAAAAGTAGACTAATTCTTAAAACATTTCTTGTTTTTAAAGGATATTTAGCTAACTTTGCACATGATAGTGAACTTCTTGCTAAGATATTATGTTGGTTTAAATAATATTCAATATCTTGTGCATCAACTAGTTGATTTTGGTGATTTAACATGTTGAATGTAATCATTGGAGAATGAATACTAGGGGTGTAAAGTTGAATCTTTTTTAAATCAATATTATCTAAGAAATATTTTTTTAATATTGCTTCTCTTCTTCTTATTTCTTCATATCCTAAATTCATTCAATATTTTAAAGATTCATTAAAAGCAACAATAGCAGCAGTATTTAAATCATCATTATGATTAATTTCTTCTAATTCATCCAAATTAAAGTCTTTTTGAATATTTTTTTTAATATATAAAAAGCCTAAACCAGTTGGACCAATAATTTTGTGTGCTGAACCAACTAAAAAATCACAATTAGTTTCATGACATAGTGCTGGAAAATGTTCTAATTGTTGTGTTGCATCAACAACTGTATAGATATTAGGATTGATATTTTTAAGATCTTCAATAATACTTTTAGTATCAACTAAGTTACCTAATAAATTACTTGCGCCTGTAAAAGCAACTACTTTAGTATTTTTATTAACATATTTTTTAAAAGTATTTGTATCAATATTTGGATCATCTTTACCAACAAGAATTAACTTAATATTTTTTCTTTCTTTTAATTTAAATCATGGTAATAAATTTGAACCATGTTCTAAATAATGTACAATAATTTCATCATTTTCTTTTAATGTATCTTCTATTAAATCAGCAGCAATATTTAATGATAAAGTTGAACCACTAGTATAAAACACTTCATCTTCATTAGCATCAAGAAAATTACTTAATCTTTTTTTTGATTCATTAACAAGTTCTTTAGTTAATTTATCAAGATCATTTTGTTTATCATAAAGTCCATTAATTGTCTCATTAAATCATTGTACTTTTTCTACCATTTCATTTGGTTTTAAAGTAGTTGCTGCATTATCTAAATAAACAAGATCTTGGTGATGTTTGAATCAAACAAAGTCTTTTTTTAAATCTTTATAATCTTTAATATCTATTTCATTACTTACTTTGGTCATTGATTTAAAGCCTCAATCAATTTATCAATATCATTGTAGTCATTATAAAATAGCATACTTGCTCTAACTACATATTGTGCATTTAAATTATGTGTTGCTAATTTTGCACAAGACAATCCACTTCTTACTAAAATATTGTATTTTTGTAAGAATTCTTCAACTTTTTTACTTTCAATGATTTTATTTTCTTTATCTTTAAAATTAAAAGTAATTAAAGGAGTATTTTCACTAGGATTGTAAAGAATAAAATCATCTCTTTTTGGCATATTTTGTAAGAAGTATTTTTTTAATAACACTTCTCTTTTTATAATTTCTTCACTACCAATATCCATCAAATAATTTAAAGATTTTTTTCAAGCATATAATCCTGCAACATTTGGTGTTCCACCTTCAAATTTATGGTTATTTTTAGCAAAAACAAAATGATCTTCATAGATGTTTTCATTCATATCTCCACCATACTTTAAAGGATTGATCTCATCATATAGATCTTTTTTAATATATAAAAATCCTGTTCCTGTTGGTGCAATCATTTTATGACCACTTCCTACAGCAAAATCCAAATTAAAATCATGACATTTTAAAGGAAAATGTTCAATATATTGTGTTGAATCAACTAAAGTAAAAATTTTGTCATTGTATTTTTTAATACCTTGAATGATTCCTTTAATATCAACTTCATCTGCTAATAAATTACTTGCACCTGTAAATGCAACTAATCTTGTTTTTTTAGTTAAAGCGTTAAGAATTTCATTTTTATCAATAATCAAAGTATCTTTATTAACAAAAACTAGTTTTACTCCAATACGTTGTCTTAACTTATATCAAGGTAATAAGTTAGCAGAATGTTCCATGTAAGTAATAATTACTTCATCATCTTTTTTTAAGATATCTTGCATTGCATTTGCAATAGTATTTATTGATTCTGTTGCACCACTTGTAAACATTACTTCTTCTTTATCTGCTTGTATGAACTTTGCAAGGGTTTTTCTTGTTTCTTCAATTTCATTATAAACAATTACTGCTAATCTATTGTCACTGTGAGGATTTGATGAATATTTAGTGTAATATTCATTAATTGCATCAATTGTTATTTGGGGTTTTAATGTTGTTGCAGCATTATCTAAATAAACTAAGTTTTGATTGTTTTTAAATCATGGAAAATCTTTCTTATAATCTTTTAAAACTGGCATTTTCTATCTCCATCCAAATTTTATTTAACATTTGTTCATCATTATTATTAATCATTAATGACTTATATAATGACTGTAAAATTATATTAATACTATCAATTTTATTAATGCCTAATGAATTTAAATAAAATAATTCTTCTTTATTTAAACTACCAACTGCAAGTTTATGTGAACTTGTAAAACTGTTATTAGCAGCATCTATTTTAGGAATTCCACTGAATTTAGCTTCATCCATGACAATTGCTTTAATAACTTGTTCACTATATATATCTGCTAAAGGTCTAATATTATTTTTGGATTCTAAAATTAAATTAGTAAAACTTTTTTGAAAATTAATTCCATGAAATTTAACATATGAATAAGTTTTTTCACATTGATGAATTGCACTTAATTTAATATTTTTTTTGTATTCATTTTGATTTAATGAAAAGAAATTCAAGCGAATTTCATCATCTTTATTGTTTAAATTAAAAGTTCATTCAATCTTATAATCTTGTTTAATAAGGTCAATGATCAAATATGATTCAAGCTTATTTAAAACATAATTATTAAACTTGTTATTTAATTCATTTAATTGATGAATATTATCTAATAAGTAAATTTGCATGATTATTTACCTTTTAATGGATCAATATAATTTGCTATATCATTATTTTTTTCATCTTCAATTTGGTATTTAGCATATCCAGATTCTTGAATTTCTTTTAATAATGAATAATCTCCTTTTTTAGCAATAGTTTTGTTTGAAACTAAATAAACTTTTTGTGGTTTTAAATAATTAAAAATGAAATTAGAATGAGAAATTACTAAGATACTTACATCAGGATTTTTCTCATAATATTCTTTAATAAGTTCACAAACTTTTTTTAATGCATCAACATCTAAAGCAGTATCAATTTCATCAATTAATAATAACTTTGGTGTTTTTAATTCCATTAATAAAACTTGAAATTTCTTTTTTTCTCCACCAGATCAATTAAAATTAACTTCTCTTTGCAAAATTTCATGATTTAAATTTAATTCTTTCAATCTTTTTAAAACTTTTGTATAAAAATCACTCATTTCTTGAGTTTTATTTTCATTTTTTAAGATTGCTTGTAATAAATCCATTGTTTTTAATCCTGAAATTGATTCTGGATTTTGTTGCATCATATGAATTTTTAAATTTGCAATATCTGAAGTTTCTTTATTAGTGATGTCTTCATTATCAAAAAAAATTGATCCAGCAGTTTTAGAAACAGTATAATGACTAAATATTGCTTTTAATAAAGTAGTTTTACCACATCCATTTGGACCAATTAATGCTACTATTTCATGATTTAAAACATTTAAATTAATATTTTGTAAGATTGTTTTTTCATTAATCTTTACTTCTAAATTTTTGATTTCTAACATAAATCCTCAAAATTGTTGATTTATTATTATATATGAAAAAAGTTATCTATAATAATATAACTACATAAATTTAAAATGAAAAATAAAGTTCAAAAATCAAAGAAAAAAATCAATAAAAATAAGATTGTTTTATATTCAAGTATATTTGCTTTAAGTTTACTTTCTTTAACTGCTGTTACATCATGTTCTTCTGTTACTGCTAATTCATCTAACACAAGTTCAATTAATCAATCCATTAATACTTATAATGGCAATAAAGGTTTTGCTAGTGGAAATAATTTTTCTTTAAAAAATGTTGCAATAGATTCATTGAAAAGTAATACTGGAAGTAATGCTTTTTTAACATATAAAAGTAATCAATTAATTTATAATTGATTTAAAAATTCATCAGATCAAAGTGTTAAACAATTATTTCAAGATGCTCAAAAAAAAGCAGAAACACAATACAATTCACAAGTTACTTCATATGAAAAACAATATGGTTCAAATTGGCAATACTATATTCAAAATAATTTATTAGATCCAGTTGGTGGTACAAAAGCTTTGTATATTCAAAATCAAATGAATGGTACATTACAAACTGATTTTCAAAATTATATTTTTGGTACAAATATTAATGGATTTAAAAATTTATTAGGTTTTGAACAAATCACTAATAAAAATCAATTATTAGATTTTAATAAATGAACCCAAAATGATTTAGGTGTTACACAAGATTTTATTAATAATCCAATTAACTGAGCAGGAAATAATAATCCAAGTGATTTAAACAAAAACTTTAGTTTAGGTTTTTTTCCAAGTAATAGTTTAAGTTTAAATTCTACTCAACAAAATTTATATTTACATTTAAGTAACTTTGATCAATATTTATTTGACCAATGAATTATTCATGAAAATCCTTTTATATGTTCAAGTATTTTATATGAATACTATACAAAAAATAGTGGTAGTAATTTAACTTCAAATAATGCAATTTACAATAATTCATATTTTCAAAATTTACCATCATCAAATAATTTAGCTTTTCCACAATTTGGAACAAAAGCAAATAATCAATTTGATAATCACTTATATAAGTATTTACAACCAGAATCTTCTTCTAATCCTGATGGATATATCAAATTAAGCAACGGAACTTATTTAAGTCCAGTAATAGATGATTGAAATGTAGAATCAAATAACAATGCTATAGAAAATCTATATAACACTAATGCTGAAACTGGTGGATTTAATTTCTTAAATTTAGGAAATGTTGGAAATACACAAACTGGATATTTTGTTACAAATGGTGCAAATTTACAACAATCTTCTTCAACATATGCAGCATACAGTTCATATTTAGCATCATATAGTGCTGCAGCAATTAATAGATATAATGCTTTAATGTATGATGAAAATAACACTTCAACAAGTATTAATGGAGTTGGAGGAAGTTTATACAACATTTTTAGTTCAACAAGTTTAAATCAAAAATTATTAGCAAATTTTTTGTATGTAGATGGAACTAATAATGGTGAAAGTTCAGGAACATTTACTCCATCATATTTATCAACCCCATCTTCTAATTCAATTAGTGTTATTAATCCAAGATATACTTATTTACTTTATAATGGTGTTCCATTAAATAATGCAAGTTTATCTGAATTTTGGAATTTAAATAATGGTCCAAATTTATTTAGTCATGATACTATGACAATTTTGTCATTTAATGTAACTTATAATAACCAACTTTCACCATTTATTTTTACTAGAGATGGTGATGGAGTTCATGTTTTAGCAATTGATGGATATAACCGAATTTTGTATGCTGAACAAAATCCAAGTGCTATGAGTTCACCAATTAATGTTTATCCAAATCCAACCAATGGATATGAAGCAGCAATTGATGCAATTGCACAAGACATATTATGAAGACAAACTCAATTAGACTACAATATTCAAACAAATTATAAAATTAATTTATTCAGTGCTCTTGAAACATATTTTAAAAATAATGAAGCAGCTTTATTATTAGGTTATGCTTCACAAATTTTAAATAATACTAATAATAAAAATTACAATGCACTATTTAGTAGTCAATACAACTTATTTTCACAAAATGATGTAAGTAACATTTTTAATACAAGTAATACTAACTTACAAAAAGCAACTTTAAATTTAATAAATTCCTTGGTTTTAATGCAAGATTATATTACCGAACAAAATAATGAAAATGCTTTAAAGAACCAAGTTTTAGTATCTTATACATCAAATTCAACTTCTAGTAATTCAGGTTCATCTAGTTCATCTTATGGAATTGGAAGTAATTTTAATAATAATGGAATTAAACCTGCATTTCC
>JAFNRE010000122.1:0-3770 GCA_017385735.1 Mycoplasmataceae bacterium | reverse complement strand
TTTATTTGTATAAATTAAATAACATGGTAATTGTTTTTCTAAAGGTAAGAATTTTTGATTAAAATGACTAAAACATATATCCATACTACTTCCTGGTTCAATTTCACATTGACTAAAATCAATACTATCTGTATAAATTCTTGGTGGAGTTCCGGTTTTTAGTCTTCTTAATTTAAAACCCATTTTAACTAAAGCATTTGATAAAGATTTAGAATTTTTTAATCCATCCGGGCCTTCATCTTTATAGTTATGACCCCTAAAGGTTAATGATTTTAAGTATGTTCCTGAAGTAACAATTACACTATTACTATATAAAATTCCATGTTCTTTAGTATAAATACCTTTAACTTCATTATTTTCATAATAAAAATCTATAGCTTCATCAATAATTAAATCAATATAAGGATTTTGTTTTATTAAATTAATGAAATAATTTGAATATTCAACTTTATCACATTGTTCTCTAATAGCTCAAACTCCTGGACCTTTAGAAGTATTTAACATTTTGATTTGCAATGCTGTTTTATCAGCAACTTTTCCTTGCATTCCACCTAGTGCATCAATTTCTCTAGTAACAATTCCTTTAGCAGGACCACCCACACTAGGATTACATGGCATTTTACCAATTCCTTGTTCACTTAACGTAACTAAAGCAACTTTTTGTTTTAAATTAGCAAAAACAAAGCAGGCTTCTAGTCCTGCATGTCCTGCTCCAATAACAATTGATTGATATTTATCTTGCATAATTATTTAGTTTGATATAATTCTTAAATTTATTAAATATATCTTTGATTTATATTAAATTTATTTTATATTTTGTACAAATACTATTCATATTCATTATAAAAAATAATTTTTATATAATTTTTAAATTATGTATAATAACAAATTATATAAGGAGACAATTATGTCTGAAAATAATCCTAAGATTAATTGAGATAGTTCTTCATGAGAAAATAAATTAGGAATTAAAAGTGCAAGTGAAATTAACAATCTAACTGGATATGAAAGAACAATTCATAGTATTAGAAGATATTCAGTATTAGCATGTGTTTTTTGATGATTTTTTTGATTATTTATTCCAGCTTTATTTGCAATATTTTTTCAAATTATATTAATTATTAAAACTTTAGAATTAAAAAATGACCAATCTAAAATGTTCTATTTAATTTTATCTTTACTTGGAATATTTTGAATTGGTTGAATTTTAGATATCATTATTGCTATAAAAAGTAGTGCAGATATTGCTAGAATCTAAAAATATCTTTTTTTCTTTTTTATTTTTATAAATTAATCATTATTTTTAAATTAAGAATTATAATAAAAAACAAGTAAATTATACTAAACACACAATATATAGATGTTGTCTAACAAATCTATATTTTTTTTAAAATAAAAAACTTTTAAATTATTTGTTTTTTAAAAGTTTATATCAAATTAATAATTCTAAATTTGTTGGTTGAGAAGCAGCTGCATGTACTTCTGCTGCTGTAGCATCGGACTGAATTACAGTAGGTTTTGCTTGAAATTATTATTTTCAAATATTAAATCCTATGAAAAATCTTGTTTCATCTACCACATATCAAACTTTTAAAAATATTAGAGATCAATGCCGTGATTTAGAATGATGCATAAATGGTTCTAATCAAATTAAAGAATTTCCTAATAAAATAGAAAAAATCAAAATAATTTAAAAAACAGAGGGATGAATTTCACAAGAATTAAGAAATATATTCAATATAGCACAAGAAAATGATCAAAGATTATGTGCATCAATGTATGCTGATCAAACTGTAAATGATGCAGATATGCAATAAGTAAAACATTTGACTTTATAATCTATATTAATTATTAAATTAAACAATAAATTCTAAAACTAGAAATGTTACAAAAACCCCAGCCAGAATTAAAAATAATTTCTTTTATTATATGTTATTGAAATTTTGTTTGAGTTATGTTCCTTTTTTATTGAACTTGAATTATATATATTTTTGAAGGTTGAGTTAGTCACTATTTTACACTTCTTTGGTATCCAGTTTTCTTATTATTCTCAATGGTTATTTCAACTATAGCTGTGATTAAATTTATAAATACTACAAAAAAATTAGGAAAACCTGTTTCTATAAAAGCAAAGATAATGCTATTTTTACTACCATATATTGCATCAGTAGTTCTTTATAGTAGATATGTTTATGTACAAGAGTGAGACTATTCTAAATTCAAATCAAATGATGCAAATGAATGTTTTAGAAATGAAAACTTTAAATATCTTCCAGATACTGCTTTAACTGAAGAATGCAAATTAAATAGTTTTAAATACTTAAAACTAAAATTTGAGAATGTTTCTATTGTACATATAGATAAAAATACTACTACTTTTAGAATAGGAAGCATGAATGAAGATGCTATTTTAGGTAAAGATTATATATTAATGCAAAAAAATATAAACTATAAGTTAATAGGTATATATAATTGAAGATTCTTTCTTAGAAAAAGCGGATTAAATTTATTGCATAAAACAAATGGTAGTAAAATGTTTAGTTTAATTTGTTGATATTCATTAGCTGAAAAAGGTTCTAGAAAATCGATTATTAGAACCATTAAAACATTTAAAGGTAATATATACACTAAAGTATTTTGAAGGTTTGATGGAATGGTTTCTTGAGTTTTAAGAAATTTCAAGCAATTCAAAAAGATTTCAAAATAATATGATTTAAATAAAAATAATGTATAGTAAACAAGAAAATGGTCAAAAATTAACTGCATTAATGGATACTGATCAAACTGTAAATGATGCAGATATGTGGTCTGATCCATTAGATAGTGTTGTTACAACAATAATAAGTGTTGCAGATACTTTAATATCTAAAATATTTGGTTATTTAAATGCTACTATAAGCATAATTGCTCTTATAGAAACTTTATATCTTAAATATTAAGTTGTTTAATAAATAAGTTAATGAACAAACAGTTAGATAAATATTGTTTAAAATTTATTATATTTCTTGTATTTTATTGATTATTTGTTTTATGAATTATTTTTCCTTATTATGTAACATCACTTGCATATTTTTTGTAGATTCAGAGAAACATCCCTTAATTGTTCTTTTTTGATATCCATTCATTTTAGTGATATCAATTATTATTTCATTTTTAGTAGTAATAAAATTGATAATTAGTGCAAGTAAAATAGCAAAACCAATTCCTACAAAAATAAAATGGTCATTATTTTTGTTTCCATATTTTATGCCACTTATACTTTTATATCGATATACAAGAATGAGATTATTCCAAATTTAAATCAAATGATGCAAATGAATGTTTTAGAAAGGAAAATTTTAAATATCTTCCAGATACTGCTTTAACTGAAGAATGCAAATTAGATAGTTTTAAACATTTAAAGTTAAAATTTGAGAATGTTTCTATTGTATATATAGATAAAAATACTACTACTTTTAGAATTGGAAGTATGGATAAAAATGCTATTTTAGGTAAAGACTACATATTGATTCAAAAAAATATAAGTTATAAATGAATTGGCATGTACAATACAAGTTTTTTGTTATGACAAAATGGGTTAAAATGATTACATAAGACAAATGGTAGCAAAATATTTCATCTAGTTTGTTGATATTCATTAGCTGAAAAAAATTGTAGAAAATTTATTATTAGAACTATTAAAACATTTAAAGGTAATATATACACTAAAGTATTTTGAAGCTTTGATGGAATGGTTTCTTGAATTTTAAGAAATTTTAAGCAATTCAAGA
>JAFNRE010000012.1:0-4990 GCA_017385735.1 Mycoplasmataceae bacterium | reverse complement strand
TTTCTGCATTAACTAAATTTGCAACTGCATTTTGTGCACTTAATTGTCCTGCTCATGTTGAAGGTAAAGTATAATCTTCTCCAGGTGTTCCAAAATTTGTAGCAATTACACCATTATTTACATCTGATCAACCTGAAGAGATTGAAGTTAGATTTGATGTTGTACCAATTGATAAACCAAAAGGAACTGGTAATGATAAGTTTGCACTATTATAGTTGTATGAATTACTATAAGTACTATTTAGTGTTAAACTTAATTCACTATTTATACAAGTAAGAGTATTTAGTGCATAAGGTAAGGTTCAAGTAAAGATTGTACCTTTTGGTACAGTTTTAACAACATTTGTTCCTCATCCACCATCTCCATTATTTAAACTACTATCTCAAGATGTGAAATTAATTTGTTCATTTGCTACTGCAGTAATCGTTAATCATTCATCATTAGCTAAACTTCCTAAACTATTTGCATCTTTAGAAGATAATTGTGTAAATGAAACTTTAAAGTTACTAAATGATTGAAAGTTGTTTAAAATTTCATATCCAGCCATGTTTTGTTTAACTAGATCATCAAATGAAGAATTTTGTGAATTATTTACATTTTCATTAGAATTTATTCAATTTAAAATTGAATGTTCTACATAAAGTTCATAATTATTTTGAATTTGACTAAGTGGATTAGGATTTGAAGATGAACTAGAACTGGTTGAGTTATTAGAAACTGGTTGAGTTTGTTTAACAGTTGGATTAGTGTTTTTTTGTGTTTTATTAGTAATACTATTTGTATTAGAATTTTGCTTTGATTGTTTGTTAGTATTTGAAGGATTATTATTTATATTTGAACTATTTTTTGATGAAGTAGTATTATTAGGATTTGTTTTTGTTTGAGAATTTGTATTTGAAGAAGTTGATGGTTTACTTACAGTAGATTTAGTACTATTGTTTTGTTTATTGACATTATTGTTTATAGACTTACTTGAAGTCTTTGTTGTTTGAGTTTGATCATTAGTATTACTACTAGAAGAACTTGTACTTGAAGATGAAGAAGAATTAGTTGAATTTTGTTGTGTACTATTAGATGCATTATTTATTTTAGATTGTGATGTTTTGTTATTAATGACACTATTATTAGAATTTGAAGTACTATTATTAGTTGATGAAGTTGATGAAGATGTTTGTTTAGTTACAGATGAAGCATTAGAACCGGACTTTTTTGAAACAGCAGCTTCATTGCTTGTAGAATTTGCATTATTTGATGAATTAGAACATGACACTATACTACCAATGCTAATTGCACAAATAGCAGTTAATGATATTAAACCTAAAGTATATTTAATTTTTTTCTTCATGATCTTTGTATCCTTATTTATCTTTTTTTAAAAACTTAATAACTTATCAGAAATATCAGTTTAAGCAGAATCTTCCACCTAAATTAATAGTGTAGTTCACATCATATCAAACACCTTGATAATCAACTCAATTAATTACAATTGTTGAATTATTTTGAATATAAACATCATATCCATCAAATCCACTTGGATTTAATCCTAAAATATCAGCCATTCATGATAATTGAATTGTTTGTGCACTGTATTTAGAGTCATAATAAGTTGTTCAACTTGAAGATGTAATTTCTTGGGTTGATCCAAGTCCATAATTACTAAAATCAAAATTGTTATAGTCACTTTGTGAATTAATACTTGTTGATAAAAATCCATAAATTGCTGCCATATCATAAACTGCTCTACCGTTATAACATCACATTTGATTAAAGTAATCTACTGCACCAGTGTTTTTTTCATGTCATAAGGAAGTTAAATTTAAATTGACATTATCATTTACAAAAGAAAATTCACCAATTAAAGCAATACTTGTAGAAATACTTTTAACTTGTCCTGGACTTAAAGTTGAAATATAATTTCCATAATTAGAATCAATTTTAATATTGTAATTTGAATTATTTCTAACAGTTACTGATGTAATTGTTGAAGGATTATATGCAATGTTTGAAACTGTTAAATAATCTGTTGAAAATAAACTTTCAGATAACATTTTCTTAAAACTTGCTGATTGATAATTTGCTAAGTAAGAATTTAATGATGTAACATTAGCATATTGCATAATTTCACTAATATTAATTTGATTAAGACTTTCAGTAATTGTACTAATTACTGGCACAGGTTGTGGATTAGATACAACATGGGGATAATAATTAATTTTTTGTGTGCTATTTGAAATGCCTTGTGTTCCTTTATTTGAATTTATTTGAGTTTTACTTTTTGTTGAATTATCTGGTTTTGATTGAACTGAAGGTGATGTTTGTGTAGTTTTTGAAGAATTATTAGTTACTTGTGTTTGATGTTGTGCAGGTGCTGTAGGCTTAGTTGTTGATGTACTATTACTCTTAGTATTATTAACTTCATTTGCTGATTTAGTTGAAGTTGAAGTAGTTGGATTTTGTTTACTATTAGGATCAAGAAGTTTTTTTACATCTTTCTTAGTATTAGAAACAGTTGATGATAATGTTGCATTATTTGAACAAGAAACCACACTACCTATAGCAATTGCTGAAATTGCTGATAATGATAATGTTGCTAAAGTTATTTTTAAACTTTTTTTCATAATTTAAAGCTCCAAATGTCAAATTATTGTTGCTAATATGTTAATTAAACTCAAACTAACATTTTTTTAGATTTAACAAAAATAATTTCTTGAATGAAAAATTAAACTTCATTTAAATAAAATAAAAAATATCAAAAATAAAAAATAAATTAATAATTTTTAAAAAATGTGGTATAAGTAT
Organism: Mycoplasmataceae bacterium; assembly: GCA_017385735.1. Taxonomy (GTDB): domain Bacteria; phylum Bacillota_I; class Bacilli_A; order Mycoplasmatales; family Mycoplasmoidaceae; genus RGIG1987. Next base: position 2,191 of record JAFNRE010000012.1, on the reverse strand, counting down.
TTTTTCAATAATACTTAGTAAATATTGCAATATATAAAAAACTTAAGCAGATATTTTAGTTATATTGCTTAAGTTATTAATTTAATTAATATAAAGATAATTTTTAAATAATTTGTAAAACTTTTTTAAAAAGATAGATAAAAGATTGATACTAAGAAAAACTAATTTTTAGTTGATGAAGCTGTATCATTTCATACAATATCAGAATTAAATTTGAAACTATAAACTCCTCATCTTGGTGAATTTATAAAAGTTAAATTATTCATATTACATCCATCATTATAAAAGCCTCAATAATAACTATCATTTGAAAAAGTTGTACCACAAGTAAAATTAAAACATCCATTAGTATTGGCGTTAAGTGATATTGGATTAATAATTAGTTGATTATTCTTAGAAAAATATACTGAATTTTTATTATATGGTATAACAACACCAAAATATGTGCCAGCAGGAACTGAAAATCCACCAGCAGATCCACCAGCAGTGTTAATACTTGCGTTTCATCATAGTCCTGTATTAAGTACATAATGAATTACCATGAAACTATAACCATTAACAGGTGATGATCAATTTATACTAAAATTTTGTAAATCAGATCAAGAAAATCCTCAAAATGCATACATATATGCATAAACTATACCCATAGTAATAAATGAACTTGCACTTTTGTTTGTATTTCCTAAATCTGATACATTATTTAAAATTCCATAATCTAATAAATTTACAGCATCAGCATATTCATTAAATTCTACAGATCAAGTTGGTGGTAATTCATAATTATTATTTTTGCTTGTAAAATCAAAAGCAATCGTTTTATTAGATAATCATTCATTAGTTTGTGAAGTAATACTAATTGATAAACCAAATGGAACTGGTAATATTTCATTAGTTGAAGTACTACTATAAGCACTATTTAATAACATTTCTAGTTCTGTTTGATTATTATTTAAACTAATAGTATTTAAAGCATATGGTAAAGTTCAAGTAAATATAGTTCCTGCTGATACAGTATTTGAATTTGAAGAAGTAGTATTACTTAAATTAGTAAAATTAATAGGTTGACTTGCCATTGCACTAATTGTTAATCAATAATCATTTGCAAAACTTCCTGATGTTTTTGCATCTACTTGTGGAAGTTGCTTAAATGAAACTTTAAAATCAGTAAAATCTATAAAATTATTAGAAATACAATATTCTTCACTCGTATTTGAATTATTAGTTGATATTAATAAATTTTGTTGAATTAAATCTACAAATGAAGAATTAGAAGTATTTAAAACATTTTGATCTGAATTTAATCAGTTTAAAATGGAATTTTCCATATAAGTTTCATATGATGATTGTTTAAAACCAATAATAGTAAATGTTGAATCTCCATTTGATGTTTTTAAAGAAATACCATTATATGATAAAGTTACTCCTTGAATTTGTATACTATAATTAGAATTTAATGAATTAGTGTTTGGTAATTTAACATTAATATTATTTACTATTTGAAGTGTTTTATAACTATTACCATCAATTTCAAATGTACTTTGAGAAATTTGATTTAATATTGCTTGCTTGATCGCATAAGTTAAAGCATTTGGTTTATTTAGTGCTTGATATGCTGTCAAAGTATTCATTGAATCATAATTTGCTACATTAATATAATTATTTAATAGTGAATCTAATGTATTTGCAATTGCTTCATTTTCACTTGTATTAACTGGTGAAGGCTCTGGTTGAGTATTTTTTGGATTAGTTTGAGTTGATCCAGAACCACTACTAGTTTGATTACCATTATTAGTTCCTTTGTTACTATTTTTACCATTTGTTTCTGAACCATCATTCTTAGATGAATTTTGAGATCCAGAATTTCCTGTTTTAGTACCAGTACTTCCTGAATTAGAAGTGCTATTTTTTGATTTAGAACTTGTTCCATCTTTACTTGATTTACCATTTGTAGTATTAGTATTTTTAGAGTTTGAACTATTACTATCACTTCCAGATGTTTTTGATGGTGAATTTGAATTTGATCCATTTGTACCTGAAGTTGTTCCATTTCCATTATTGGTATTTGAACCATTATTATTTCCTGAAGAATTAGAACTAGCTATTTTACCACTAGAATTACCTGATGAACTAGAAGTGCTATTTGGATTATTATTATCAGTTGATGTTTTAGTAGAACTTTTAGTTAATGATT
>JAFNRE010000121.1:0-3202 GCA_017385735.1 Mycoplasmataceae bacterium | reverse complement strand
GTATTAATACTTCAAAAACTCATTTATATCAAAATGCATCATATCAATTAGAAATTGATGGCATAATCCAACAAACTGTTTACAATTCTATACCAACACATTTGCCAAATTATGTTATTGTAAAAAATACAGTATTTAATTTAGTTGTAACAAATAATGATGATCCAAGTGAAGCTACAATAATTTCTAATCCAATTAATATTTCTGTAATAAATAATAATATTACTGCTAAATTAACTAACAAATATGGTTTAAATAATTCTGTTGATATTTATAGTAATGTAATTGGATCTAATCCAAGTTCTTATCAATTTACATTAACTTTAAATCAAAATAATAAGACATATACAGGTAGTTTAAAAAATATAAAAATCAGTTGAATGTTAAATAATGAACCTGTAAATATTTCAAACATCAATGATTTTACTTTTCATTTACCAATTAGTAAATTAAGTTCAAACAATAATACATACATATTAAAAGCATTAATAAAATTACCTGGAATAAGTTCAATTATTACTGCAAGTTATACTATTAATTATTCACAATTAACTATTAGTAGTAATACTGGATATGATGGAACTTTAAGTTTAAACAATACTAATTTTGGTTCAATTATTGCTCATCCATATTATTTTTGACAAGTTGAAGAATCTAATAATTCTTGATCTACAGTATCATCAAATAATAATTCAAGCTCATCATATGATGTAAGTAATTTAACTTCATCAAAAACTTATAGGGTAATTGTTGCTAATGCTTCTAGTTTAAATAGTTCAACAATTCAAATTGTTAGTGAATCATACCAACTTTCATATCTCAATGTGTCTATTGATGTTAATAATCAAACTGTAAGTAACAATTCAACTTATTATGAAGAATATGGAAATTTAATTGTATTAAAAGCAAATGATACTAATTTATTAAATACAAGTAATGTTACATATGCTTGATATTGTAATGATAAATTAATTGCAAACAATTCATCAAATATTTATACATATACTATAAATTCAAATACAAATTCATATTATGTAATTACTTATATAAATAACATTGAACAAACTCAATCTTCAACTATTCATATTATTCCAACATATAAACAAAATCTTTTTAGTTTAAAGATTTATGATAACAATAATTTAATAAATCAAGCAGTAATTAATGATTTAAACAATTTAAATACTTATAATTTAAAAGTTGCATTATTTTATAATAAAACACAATTTGATTTATCATCAGCAAACAGTATTTCATGAACATTAAATAGTAATAAAGAACAAAACACATCAAATACTTTTACTCCAACTTTAGTTATGGGTAAAAATACTATTAATGTCACAGTTAATAATCTATCAAGCAGTTATGGAATAAAAGATGATACTTTATCAACAACTTTAATTATTAATTATGCAAAATTAGAAATTAATAATAATTTAAGTTCAGTTTCAGTACAATATGATGGCTCAATTACATTAAGTCCAAGTACTAATTCAATAAATTCATTTAATAATGCTGCAATTATTTCATCAAATATTAAATATCAATGATATGAAGTTAATGATAATACTAAAACAAAATTAGCTAAAGATACATCATCAAATTTAATATTAAATAATTTAACTAATAATGCAACTTATTATTTAGTTGCTTCATATACTTTAAATGAAGAAGAATATTCTTGAACTTCAAATGATGTAAATATAATTGTGCAAAATGTAAAAAATTTGATTAATCCAAAAATTATTTATAATTCTAATCCTAATGAAACTACATTAAATCTTGATAACAATTTGATCAATAATAATCAAGTTTATCAATTTTATATTTATAGTAATAATAATGCAATTAGTGATATTAATGGTACAGTTACTTATACTTTAGTAAATAATCAAACTCATAATACAATTACACTTCAAGATCCTATAAGTTATTTAAATGAACCATTTAGTATTAACTTTAAGACTTTATCTAGTTTTAGTTATGGTACATATACTTTAAGTGCAACTATTACTACTCCAAGTGCAAATGAAACAAGTATTACATATAACACATCAAAAGTTGCTTCATTAACAATTACTTATAGTAATATTAGTATTAATGTTTCAAACAATAAAAACATATTAAATAATTCTAATAATATTTATGATGTTAATGTTGGTTCAAGTTTAACATTATCTCCAAATACAAGTAATGTAAATATTAAAAATAAAACACCATCTTATCAATGAGAAGAATATATTGATGGCAAATGAACTTTAATTTCAAGTACAAATAATACTAATACATTAACAATTAATAATATTAATAGTGGATCTAATTTAACTTATAAATTGATTGAAACTATAAATAATTTAACATTAACTTCTAGCACGATTGTAATTGTTCCAACAATCCAAAATGAAATACAAGGAACAATTACAAGTAGTAGTACTTCTAATAATTCATTAAATATTTATAATTCAACAAAAAGCAATCAAACATTAACATTTAACTTTAGTAATATTAATAGTAATTATTTAACTAATTTAAATATTGAATGATTAGTAAATGGAATAAAAGTTCAATCTAGTTCAAGTACAATATTTAATCATACTTATCAAATTGGTAATAATAATATAACAATAAATTTATCTTACACATTAAATGGACAAACTGTATCAAAAGTTGATATTGCTAGTTTTAGTATTAATTACTATGGTTTAAATATTTCAACAAATTCAACTAGTTTAATGAATAATACTAATGCAGATGTTTTAGAAATTAATTACACAAAAAATAATGTTTATTCTAATGCTATATATCAATGAATTGTAAATGGACAAACATTAACTACAACTTATAATACTTTACCTAAAACTTTACCTTCATATAATATAACTAGTTCAACTACTTTTCAACTAGTTGTAACTTCACCTAACAATAGTTATCAAGAAATTAAATCTAATATTCTCAACATAACTTTAGTATCAAATTATACTTCAATTGTTCAATTTCTACAAAATACTATTCCAAGTTCACTTGTTTTACCAAGTAATTATACTTCTACTGCATCACAAGGTTTAGATTCATCAAATGAACTTCAAACAATTCAAGAAATTAAAAACATTATTCAAACTAAATTAGAATCACAAATTCCAAATGGTATAACAATTAATCAACAATTATATACTGTTTCACAAATCATGCAAAATTTGAACAT
>JAFNRE010000002.1:0-2807 GCA_017385735.1 Mycoplasmataceae bacterium | reverse complement strand
GAAATTGCAAATTTCATCAATTATTACAATAATGTAAGAATTCAAGAAAAGTTGAATTGAATGACTCCAATAGAATATAAAAATCATTTACAATTAAATATATAAATTTATTTTTTTGTCCCTTTTGCATTTCCCTGTTTAAATAATACACTTTATAGATTAGAAATTATCAATGCAAATAATTCATCTGAATGTTTTTATTCAAACTCCTTAAGCCCAAATGATAGTTTAGTTTCTGCTAATATTTCATTTGCTAATAATACATACAATCTAGAACAAGAAAATAGTGCAACTTATGGTGCTTTTATTTCAAATGATAATAATAATGTTGATTTAGTTTTATCATTATCACAATTTGGAACAAACACAACAAATAATGAATTATTAAAAGAATTATCAGCTTATTGTAATCTTACAAATTGGTATGGTGAACAATCAGACTTAAACAATACTAGTAGTTTGGGTCTATTATCTTCATTTTATAATGAAAAAAGTAATGAAATTATTATTCCTATACCATTTAGTCTGTTTGTTCATTATGAACAAGAATCCATCACTAATTATAATGAGGATTTTTTTACAAATTATGCAGCACAGTATAAACCTATTACATTATCATTAACAATTGATCAAAATGGAAACCAAATTAGTACTAACTCATTAGTTGTTTCTCCAGAAATTGCAAATATTGCAATAACATCAACCAAACAATTTAGTCAAGTTAATAATACATATTACTGTAAATATGGACAAAATGTTACTCTAAATTCAAACAATTCAAATATATATTTTCCTTCAACAACAACATATCAATGACAATACAGTTCTAATGGAACATCAAATTGAAAAGATGTAAATACAAATGGAACAAATTCGAGTTTAAAAACAAATATTGAAGGAAATATTTATTATAGATTAGATGTTGGCGAAACTGCTATAGGTGACGTTAATATTTATAGCAATATAATTCATCTTGATAGTAGTATTCCTACTGCAACAATTAGTTTTAGTTCTTCAAATGATTATAATGATGAAGTTGTTACAAATTTTACTCAATCATTTGATTTTAATGCTGCTTTTGTACAAAATAATGTAGCAATAAACTCAAATGCTAACATTAAGATTATGTACCAATACCAAATCAATAACGGAACTTGAATAGATGCTTATACTAATGCATTATTATTAGCACCAAATAATGTATTTTATCAATATGCATGTAATCAAACCGGTATTGTGAATATTCGATTGAAATTAATTTACAACACGATTGTTCAATATTCTAATACTTTAACTCTTTATAATATTGATCCAGGTATCCAACCTCTAAATAATTTAAATATAACTAATCCTAACAATACAGCAAATTTTAATAACTATATTTCAAATAGTGATTCAACATACAGTTTTAATTATGGAAGTAACATTGTTTTAAGTCTTTATAACCCAGCATTTACTGCTGTAAATCAATCCTATTCAATTTATCAAATTCAATGATTTGAAAATGGAAATTCTACTGCATTAGCTACATATAATGTTCAAGAAAATGGTGAAGACATTTTAGATTATCCAATTTGTGTAACAAAAAATGCAACTTATTATGCTAAAGTGACTTATTCACCAACTAATGGTTATGAAACCAATGTAACTTCAACTTCTACTCCTATTATTATAAATAGTATAAATACAAATAACCAATATGTAGCAAACATTACTTTAAATAATGCTTCTCAATTAAACTCCGAATCTGGTTCAACAACTCCTTTTGCTAATGAATATTATTTCTTAAATAGTTATTTATTATCTAACCAAATAGCAAATATACTACAAGAAAATGGTACTCTTGGCTCACGATTAACTCTTCCTTCATTCAATTTAAATCTTTATTATGATGGTCAAGAATTAAATAATACTTCATCAAATATTAAATCCGGAAATTGAAAAGTTAACTGATATGTATCATTGTTTAATTCTTCAACAAATAACTGAACACAATTACAATCATTTAATACTATTTATACTGGTAGTTGAATTAACTCACTAAATGCAAGTTATGGTCCATTTTCATATTCAAATTCTAATGGTAATTTAATCAATAAATCATGTTGATCTTTAAGTAATTTCTTACCTTTAACTGCAAATTGACAAACTATAACAGGTTATTCTTTTCCTTCTAGCATTGATTCAATTGCTGAAAGTGATATCACAAATATGAGAATTTGTGCACTCATCACTGCACCAACTACAAGTTTTTATACCAATTTTTATTATTTAAATATCCCTACAAGTTTAACTATTGCTAATAATTAATTAAAATATTCATAATAGTTTAAAGAAGAATAAGAATTAATCCTTATTCTTTTTTGAACTAATCATTACTAAATATTACTTTATTTATCTTTTTAGGATTTAAGCAATAAAGTCATTTATTATATTCAAAAATTATTTACTATATTATTCAAACAAATAATTCTTTTAACTTACAATAAAAATTAAATAAAAACATATGACTATAAAAAATATTAACATCTTTTTCAAGAATATATTTATAAATGCTGATATTGAGTTTGATGAAAAAATAAAAGCTATTTCTAATATCAAAAAAGAAGATAAAAATCAAAATTATTTAATTCCAAGATTTTTTGATATTCACACTCACGGTGGATATGGGATAGATTTTAATAATTTACTTAATTATGATGAAAAACAAATCATTGATTACATCAATAAAACTAAATTAGAAGGTATAGAACATATTTTTATAACTACTGTTACAGATAGCATTAAAAATCTAAAGAAATTAGCAT
>JAFNRE010000120.1:0-5921 GCA_017385735.1 Mycoplasmataceae bacterium | reverse complement strand
TATGATTATTAAATTATTTCTTTTCTATAATACTAATTTCTTGTTTACCTTTTTTAATAAAAAGATATTTATTTAATACAAGATCATCACTACTAATTTTTTTATCAAAATCTTTAACTTTATCTCCATTAATACTTAAACCATTTTGTTCAATTAATTTTCTTAATTCACCTTTTGATTTAAAAATATTTGCTTTCATTAAAATCTCAACTAAATTATCATTCAAATTAAAATCAACTTTATTAATTGCAAAATCATTTTTAATTAAATCAATATCTTCTAAAGTAAAATTTTTGACATCATTTTTAAAAATCATACTAGATAATGCTTTTATTTTTAAATAAGTTTCATTACCATGAATTCTACTTACTAAATTTTGTGCTAATTTATTTTGTGCAATTCTTTGTGATTTATTTAAATTTGATTCTTCAATAATACTTTTGATTTCATCAATACTATAATTTGTTAAATAATTTAATAATCTATTACAATCATCATCACTTTGATTAATTAAAAATTGATACATACTATAAGCTGAAGTTAATTTATTATTTAAATAAACTGCACCTTTTTCACTTTTACCAAATTTTGTACCATCAGATTTTAATAATAATTTTAATGTAAACCCAGCAACAGCACTAGTTGCTTCTGCTAAATTATCTTTCTTATTAATATAATCTATTCCAATGGTTATATTTCCTCATTGATCACTTCCACCAACTTCAACACATACATTATGATTTTTATAAAGCATATAAAAATCATTTGCTTGAATTAAACTGTATGAAAATTCTGTAAATGAAATTCCAGTTTCTAAACGATTTTTAATGATTTCTTTATTTAATAAATAAGAAATATTAATATATTTACCAACATCTCTTAAAAAATCAATAATACTTTTGTGTTCATAAAAAGTTTCATTATTAATAATTAAAGGATTTTTTAATAAAGTTGATAATTGTTTTGTTATACCATTTACATTTGCTTTAACAGTATCTTTATTCAATAAAACTCTTTCGCTTTTTTTACCAGAAGGATCTCCAATTTGTCCAGTAATCCCACCAACAATACAAACATATTTAATTTGATATTTTTCACAAAGATTTAAGATATTAATAATAACATAATTTCCTAAGTGTAGTGATATTGCACTTGGATCAAACCCAACATATAATGCTTTATCATTATTTAAAGCATTAATTACTTTTTTTTCATTAGTAATATTTTGAATAAGATCTCGATTTTTTAATTCATTAATAAAAAGTTCTGCTTTATTCATAAAAATTAATCTTTCACATGAAAAGAAAATTAAAAATATTTTAACATTTATAAAAATGAAAAAATAAATGCTATTTTTTTAAATTTATTTTCATAAAAATATATACTTAATTTTATTAAATAATTTGATAAAACTTTTCTTTAATATTTATATGAATATCTTTACTAAAAATTTTAAACCTACTTATGTCTTAAATAATTTTGCACAAATATCAAAACAATACTTAATTAATAATGATATAAAAGTTATTATTTGTGATTTAAATAATACATTAATAACTAAGCATAAACTTTTTTTAGATAAAGAAACTTTAGAATTTTTAAAGTTAATTAAAAAATTAAATATTTCATTATATATTGCTAGTAATAATACAAAAAATAATGTAAATCATTTAATGCAAAATATCCCAAAAGATTTGTATGAAAGTTTTATTTGAAATGCTAAAAAGCCTCTTATAAAGAAAGTGCAAAAAAGTTTTTATAATTTAAAAAAATATAAAGCAAATCAAATTTTAGTGATTGGGGATCAATTTTTAACTGATATTTGGCTAGCAAACAAAATGAAATATCATAGTTTATTATTAATTTCAACATCAAAACAAAAAAATAAAAGTCTTAAAAATGCAATATTGAAAATTATTAATAAATTCATTTATAAAAGAATTGAACATGAAGAAGTGTTAATTCATATTAATGACTATAATAATGATAAATCAAACCTTTTAAAAAATGTGATTTGCACAAAAACCAACAATACTTATTAATAAAATTGCAAAAAAATATTTATATTTAATAATTTGTGATACTATTGTTAAGCAACAAATAAAATAAGGATATATATGAAAAAATTTTGGGAGAGTTCTATTGTTTAAGGAGTTGTTCACAACAACCAATACTATATTATCAAAATTCTTGTAAGAAAATTAAAAAAGTGGTTTTTATTACTTTGTAATAAGATTTTTAAAGGAAATTTTCTTAATTTTTTATTTTAAATATGAATATTTAAAAGATTTTATATACCATTGACATGTTAAAAAGCACTTTGCTTGTCTCTAAACGCGCAAGTGGGCGCAGGATAAGAAGTGGTCCTGATTTATTTTTGAATTTTATTAATAAAATTCTCAAATAAGTCCCACTAATTAGCAAATAATTTAAATTAGTTGTAATTATGTAATAATTACCACATAATCTAAATTACTTCGATTTGGAACACCAAATTTTGCTTGCTTATCCTGTTTTTCTTTTTTTGTTAAAAAAGACAAATAGAAAAAACTACTTTAAATACCTTGTGATACAATTAGCACTTAGTAAATTAATAAATACATCTAATGAGTAACATTTACCAAAATTACCATAATAACTTTTAACTAATTGTTGAACATGTGTTTCTGTAAATGTTCCATAATATGCAGGATCTTTTCATATTTCTATAGCATCTTTATTTGTTTTTAAATGAAGAATTAAATTATTCATTTCTTTTGTTTTAAAACTATATTCATTCTTAAATTCATTTAATAATTTGATTGCTTCATCTACTTTAGTTTGCTCAACTAAGTCAAGAATTCTATTGCAATAGTATTTTTTAATTTTGCTAAATCCTTTAATTTGATTAACAAATAAATCTCTTTGAGTTTTATTTTTATAATTAAAATCTCTCTTAATTCTACTTTTTAAATGAAATTTATCTAATACTATATAACCACCAAAATAATTAGCAATTGTTCTAATATATCTTGCACCATCACCACAAAAAAATAATCTATATTTAGATAGATCTTTTGAATAATATTCTTCTAATATTTCTCTAATAGCTTTGATTGTTAAAAAAGTACTTTTAGCACTATTCATATGACATTGATTTAATAAAACTGTTTTGGTATCATTAATAAATCTTTTAGTTTTTATATCTCTACTTTGATAAGTATGAACTATTTTACATTTAAAATCTACACCTTTATTATTAATTCTTAAAGGACAAAAACTATCATCTAGATCAATATAAATATTTTCATATTCATCTACAGATTTTTCAAAATCTACTTCATAAATCACTTTAAATTGTTTAACTAATCTTGATATACTACTTTTAGAAAAGACATTTTTAATAGAATTTATAATTTGTGAATAAGTCATTTTATCCTTTGCTGCCATTTCATAAATAGATTGTTTATCTTTATTAGAAATATGTTGATTTTTTTCAATTTTTAGTTTTTTATCTAATAAATAAACAGGTTTATTATTTAGTGTATCAAAATAATATCTTCTTCATACTTCATATTTCTGATTATTTAAAATCATTATTTTTGGTTTCAAACATCTTAATTTATATCTTCTTTTATCTCTGTTTTTTTGTAATTCTTTATCTAAATCTTGAAGTTTTTGTAAAACTGCATCAGATAAAATTTCATTTAATTCTTTAGTAATATCTATATTCATATTTCCTTTCATATATAAAAAAATAAGAGAATTAATTTCTCTTATATTTTATTCAATAATTAATGCAATGTTACTTTGCTAGTTATTCATTCTATATAATCACATTTTCTTTTTGTAGCATCATAATTATAATCTTCACAAGCTTTATATTTTTTCTTGTTTTTAGTTGTATAAATATAAACCACTTTATTACATTTTGGACATTTTTCAAAAGTATTTTGTTTAAAATTATTTAAAAATTTAATATATGTACAACTATTTGCTTGATTATATTTAAAGTTTTCGCATACTTCATAATCATGATTATTCTTATCTTTTTTTATAAAGACTTTAGCATTACATATTGGACAATTATAATTTGCTAACTTATATAATTCTTTCTCATATTCTTCATGAATACTTTGATCATTATTTAATTTTTTTAATTGAGTTTCTATCTCATCATAATATTTCTTTAATAACATTTTTCAATCTAATCTTCCAGTTGCAATGCAATCTAATTGAGTTTCAAGTCCAGCAGTAAATTCATCATTAATAAATTCACTAAAACATTTTTTATTAAAATTATCTAAAATAAATCCTTTATCTAGTGGCACAATTTCTTTATTTTTCACTTCAGTATTATGTCTTTGATTATTAATACTTACCATTAATGCAAATGTTGATGGTCTACCAATACCTTTTTGTTTTAAATATTTAATTAAACTACCATCATTAAATCTTTTTGGTTTTTTATCACAATGTTTTTCTATAAAATCATTCATATTTTTATTACTTATAATTTCATAATAATTATTTAAAATTGGTTCAACTTTAATAACTTGTTCTTCATCTTTATCTAACTCTAAATTTTCAAAATTATTTTCATAATATTTCATTCAACCATCAAATACTAAAATCTTAGTTTTAGCATCAAACAAAACTTCATTTAAAGTATTAAATTCACTTTTTAAGTTATTCTTAAAAGTTAATATTGTTTGATTATATTTTGCAGCATTAAAAAATGCTTCTAAAGTTCTATCATAAATTGCTTTGTAAACTTTAAACAGATTTAGATCACTATATGTATCTTCTTTAACATTATTTTCTTTTAAGATTTGTATTAATTGTTCTTTTGATCTAATCTTAATATTTACAATTCTTAATGCATTATGTCCTTCTTGCACACTATCATCTTGTTTAATTTTATTAAATCAAAATGAATTATTTGCATATTGCATTCCATATGTATTTTTAACAAACTCATATGCAATATTACAAAACTCTTCATCAATTCTAATGCTATCTGTTCTTGGATATGTGATTAAACCTTGTTCATACAATACTTGTAATAAACTTTGAGTTTTTTGTGCATTTATATTAAACTTTTTCATTGCATATTCTAAAAAACTAGCTGTATCAAATGGTAAATGTGGTCTTTGATAAACTTCTTTTATTTCGTGTTTAATAAATTCAAATGAATTATCTAATACTTCAATAAACTTATTGATTTCTTCTATAGTACTAAACTTAGTATTTATTTTTTCATTCTCTATTAAGCTTAACTTTATATTTGTATTATTTACATTAATGATTGGATTAATAGTTCATCAATATTTTGGAACATAATTTCTAATTTCATATTCTCTATTTACAATAATTTGTAATGCTTCACTTTGAACTCTGCCAATACTTAAATCTTTCATTTTCATTAAGTTATAAGCAAAACTACTTGCTTTATATCCAAATAATTTATCAAATATTTGTCTTGTTAATTGTGCATTAACTAAATTCATATCAATTTGTCTTGGATTATTAATAGCTTTTAAAATAGATTCTTTATTAATTTCTTCAAAAGTAATTCTTTTACATTTATTTTTGTTGTTTTTATTCAATGCATTATATACATGTCATGCAATTCCTTCACCTTCTCTATCAGGATCAGAAGCAATATAAATTACTTCAGCTTCATTACCTAATTCATTCATTTGTTTAATAATCTCAAACTTATTATTTATTGTTTTAAAAACTGGATCAAAATTATTAAAGTCAAAACCATACCCATTATTATCTTTTACATCTTTTGATAATTCTTTGATATGTCCACCAGTTGCAAAAACTTTAAAGCTATTATCATTTAAGTTTTTATTAATGGATTTTATTTTTCCTGATCCTTCAATTATCATTAATTTCATTTATTTATATCTCCTTATTTTCTAATTAAAATC
>JAFNRE010000119.1:0-3584 GCA_017385735.1 Mycoplasmataceae bacterium | reverse complement strand
TCCTAAAACTCAAACTGTAACTAATGATATAAAATCAACTGCTGCAGAATTTAAAAAAGGTCGATTTGAATATCGTACTGATTCATACGGAAATATTCATTCAGTTATTGGAAAAGCAAGTTTTAGTAGTGAACAATTAGCACAAAATATCAAAGCAATGATTGATATTATTAAAACTAAAAGACCAAGTACTGTTAAAGGAGACTTTTTACAAAACGTGGTAATTTCTCCTTCAATGGGTCCTGCAATTAAAGTTAAATTTAATTAGTTATATATAAAAAAATAAGGTAGCATTAAATGCTACTTTTTCTTTTATATTTTTCAAGTTTTATTCAATATAATTAATTATTACAATTTTAAGGACTTAATATATGCAATTTGACCATGAACAAAATAATAATGATAATTTAGAATTTGATAATTTTAATTCTGAAAAAATTAGTGATCAACAACAAATTCGTTTAAAACACTTACAAGAATTAGTTGATTTAGGTTTAAATCCTTATGAAATTACTAAAGTAGATAGAACTTGTACTTTAAAACAATTTCATGAAAAATATCAAGATTATTCTCATGATGAATTACATGAAAAAGGAATTAATTTTAAAGAAACTGTTGCTGGAAAAGTTATGGCAATTCGTCAAACATTTGGAGTAATTCAAGATTTTAGTTCTAAATTACAATTTTATATTAACAAAAAGGAATTTGATGTTAATCAATTTCATGTTTTTAAGTCTTTATTAGATATTGGTGATTATATTGAAATTCATGGTTATCCTATGAAAACTATGACTGGGGAATTAACCATTAGAGTTTTAAATTTTAAAATTATTGCAAAATCATTAAGACCATTACCAGAAAAATTTCATGGGTTAGTTAATGAAGAATTAAAAGTTAGAAATAGATATATTGATTTAATCATGAATGAAGATACTAGAAATAAATTTGTGATGCGATCAAAACTAATTTCTGAAATTAGAAAATATATGGAAAATCTTGGCTATATAGAAGTTGAAACACCAATTTTACAAGAATCCATTGGGGGAGCTAGTGCAAGACCTTTTATAACTAAACATAATACTTTAAATCGTAATTTATATTTAAGAATTGCAACAGAAATACCTTTAAAGAAGATCATTGTTGGACAATTTGAAAAAATTTTCGAAATTGGAAGAATTTTTAGAAATGAAGGAATTGATGCTGTACATAATCCTGAATTTACAAGCATGGAAGCTTATTGTGCATATAGCGATTTAAATGACATGATGAATTTATGTGAAGGACTATTTCATAATTTAGCAAAAATAAACAATATATCAACAGTATCATTCAGGCAACATCAAATTGATTTAACTAAATCATTTAAAAAAATTACCATGATTGATGCTATTAAACATGAAACTAACATTGATTTTAGCAATTTGAGTGATGATGAAGCAATTCAAATAGCAAAAAAGCATGGTATTAAAATGCAAGCACACGAAAAAACTTGAGGACATATTGTTAGTTTATTCTTTGAAGCATTTTGTGAAGATAAACTTGTTGAACCAACCTTTGTATTAGATCATCCCTTAGATATCACACCATTAGCAAAAAAGAAAAAAGATGATCCTAGATTAACTCACAGATTTGAATTATTTATTGGAGGAAAAGAATTTGCTAATGCATATAGTGAATTAAATGATCCTATTGATCAAAAAGAAAGATTTATTAATCAAACTAAAGAAAAAGATCTTGGTAATAATGAAGCTAATGAAAATGATAAGGATTTCTTAAAAGCAATGGAATATGCTTTGCCCCCAACTGGAGGAATAGGAATTGGAATTGATCGATTAGTTATGTTGTTTACACAAACTGATTCAATTCGCCAGATTTTATTTTTTCCTACAAATAAAGAAATTAATAAATCAAATTAAAGTCAGTGTAAATATAAGAATTTAAAATTTTCATAAATTTTAAATTTTTCAAAAAGAAAATATTTTTTTAATTTTTAATTTTTTTATATCAAAATATATAAACAAGTTTATGTATTAAATTTTAAAATGAATTTAATATAATAAGTTATCTAATTAAAATACACTTTACAAGAGGAAATGAACAATGATTACAATTAATAAAGAAACACAAAATAAAGAAAAACATACTAAAACTTTTGAATTATTATTTGATAAAGATGAAATTCAAAAAATAAGAAATCAAGTTGAAAAAAAATTAGCAAAAGATGTTGAAATTAAAGGTTTTAGAAAAGGAAAAGCACCAATTGAAGAAGCAAGAAAACATATTTCAGTTGATAAATTATTAACTGACACAGTTGATGCTTTATCAAGTGAAGGTTATGATTTTCTTATTGATCAATACTATGATGATGAAGCACAACCAAAACAAGAAGTTAACTTTTTTATTGAACACCCAAAAGCTGATTTAAAAGAATTCAAAGATGATAAATGTGAAATTCACTACAGTTTTGATCTATTTCCAGATATTACAATTGATTTAAAAGACATGGAAATAAAAACTAAAGATGAAAAAGCAACTGCTGAAGAAATTCAAAAAAGAATTGATGATAAATTAGAAACTCATGCAACATTAGAACCAAAAGGTGAAAATAGTGTTATTGAAAAAGGTGATGATGCAGTCTTTGATTTTGAAGGAACCATTGATGGAGAAAAATTTGATGGTGGTAGTGCTAAACAATATGAATTAGAAATTGGTTCAAATCGCTTTATTCCAGGATTTGAAGACCAAATGGTTGGTATGAAAATTAATGAAGAAAGAGATATAAAAGTACCTTTTCCAAAAGATTACCAAGTAAAAAAATTAGCTGGAAAGGATGCAGTATTTCATGTAACTTTACATGAAATTAAAAAAATTGTTCGTCCTGAATATAATAATGAATTCATTAAAGCTTTAGCAATTGAAGGCGTTAATACTGATGAAGAATTAAGAAAACACTTTGAAAAAGAAATTAATGATAATAAAGCACGTGTTTATAAAGATCAAGTAATGAAAGAAATTTCTGAAGAATTACTAAAAAATGTCAAAATTTCTTATGTTCCTTCTTTCTTAGTTGAACATGAAGAAATAAGAATGAGAGATGAAATGACTTCAATGCTTAAACAATACAACATTAAGTTAGAAGATTACTTAAAAATGGTTGGATTAACCAATGAAAAACTTAATGAAAATTTCCATAAAGAAGCTGAACAACGTATTAAATTAGATATTGCTGTTAATCAAGTAGCAAAAGATAATAATATTAAACCAACTGAAGAAGAAATCAATACAGAAATTGAACGTATTGAAGAACAATATAATCCTAAAAAAGAAAAAGAAATCTCTGAAAGAATTCAAACTAATAAACCATTAATTGCTGCAAGTATTATTCAAAGAAAAGTTTATGATTTTTTGTTTGATTATTTAACAAAGAAGAAATAAATTATTCAAATAATTTAAAAGGAAATAGAAAGCAAAAAAAATGCTTTCTTTTCTTTTAGCACTCAAATATAATTTGTGCTAAAATAAGGTATCACATTAAAGGAGAAAAATATGAAATTACCAGTTTTAATAACCCGTGGTATTACTAT
>JAFNRE010000118.1:0-2602 GCA_017385735.1 Mycoplasmataceae bacterium | reverse complement strand
AATTCTTGTTTAATGTTTAAGAAATTTAAATATCTAATAAAAACACTTAAAGCTAATAAAGTGATTTGATTACCTGCATCATTAATGTAATATTCTTTTTGAATATTAAAGCCTAATTGATTAAATACTCTTACTAAACTCATACCAAAAATTGCAGCATAAGCATGTGCTAAATGTAATTTACCAGTTGGATTAGCTGAAACAAATTCAATATTAATTCTTTTCTTATTATTTTCATATATTGGATAAGCATCTTTTTCATCTAAAATCTTTTTTAATAAGACTAAATTTAATTTGCTTTTTAAATAAAAATTAATAAATCCTGGCTTTACAAATTGAATATCACTATAAAATGAAGCATAATTTTGTTTTAAAAAAGCAATTAAATCTTGTGCAATAATTTCAGGATTTTTGTGAAGTAATTTAGCATATACAAAGCAAAAATTACTAGTATAATCACCAAATTTATGATCTTTTGTAAGATTGATTGTATACTGTATAAGTTCTAATTCTTGAGCATGAATAAAAGCATCAAGATGACATTGAATAATTTTGTCCATATTTCTATAATAAATAATATAATAAATTAATTATTTTAATTCATGAGTTGAAAGAAATTTAAAGCCTGATTTAGTGTACATAAATTTACAACATCAATACTTGTATTAAGTATGTTAGCAATCATTATTATTCCTCCAAGTGTTGTTTGTACATTAAACAATAAAAAACAAACTAATAATACAAATAATGAAAATTCTTCAAGTAGTAATGAAGATCATTTTGCTAATGCTGATGTAGTTAATATTAATTTACCAAATTCAAATCCTTTTGAAAATACCCCAATTAATTTAGTAAATATTCAACAATTATTGTCAGATATTCCGATTAATTCAACAATTAATGGAGTAAAAATCACTGTAAAAAACTATAAACTTTATAATCTAGATGCTGAACAATGAAATCGAGTAATTGGAAGTTCTTCACAATTTAAAAAAAGTACAGCAAATAACACCATTCAATTAAGTAATTTAAGTTATGGAAACAAGAATTTGCCAAATGTTACTATTTCAACATTTTTAGATGCAACATCTACACAAAAAATTGCATATTCATCGAAAATTTATTTAAATAATTTACCACCAAACTATAACAATAATGATACTAAAGGAGATAATGTATATAGTTATCAATATACAGTTTTAGATATTATTGATACTTTAAGTACTAATCAAATTTTTGATATAACTAATGAAGCAACTTGAGCACAAATCTTAGAAACTGGACAAATTCAATACCAATCTTCTGATATTGAATTAAGTAATTTATATTATCAACAAGTTTCATTACCAAGTATTCAAATTACAGGATTTAATGACAATAATGAACTTTCTTTAAATAGTTTATTATCTGATTATAATCAATCAACACTATCAAGTAATTTTAGTAATGTTTATAGTTTGCAATATCCTTTAATTTACACGAACAACAAATTTAATAATTCCAACTTTAATGTTAAATATAACATTGCAAGTATTTTAGCAAATTCATATAATGATGCTAATAACCCTGCTCCTGAACCTCAAGTTAGTGAAGAAATTAATGGTAAATATTATGTAACTAATGGAAATTTAATTAATAATTTGCAATTTTGAACATCATTTTTTTGAAATGAAAACAATGTATATCAAGATGAATACATGGATGCTTATAATAATGGGCAAATTACTAATGATGTTTCATTTGCTTCTAATTCTAGTTCATCTTCTTCATCAACTTCAAGTTCTAGTTCAAATTCAAATTATGTTTATTTATTACCAAATCCAAATCAAACTGGTTTTAAGAAATTAAGTCCAAATAAAAATTTTTATGAAGATGTTAATTATTTTTCATCAGGAACAAGTGAAATAACTATTAATCAATTTAATATTCCACAAACAACTTTAACTTTAGATTTAAACAAAACAATAAAAACTTTTTCATACAATGATATTTCATACTCATCATTTCAACTAACAGGATTTAATTCATACAATACAAGCAATAATAACAATACTGTTGATATTACTTTAAATTTAAATAACTTATTAAATCAAAATGTCGCAAAAGAATTAAATGATGTTTATCCATGACAATATGCAACTAAAGAATATGGAATAAATGGAATTAGTGTAGATAATCAATTGATTAATTTATATTGATTAATTAATAAAAGTTCATTTAATTTATGTAATGTCTTTTTTAATAATGGAAATAATTGAAACTGAGATTTAAGTTATTCAACAACTAATTTAACTAATTTATTAAATCCAAGTAATTCAGGTTCTTCTTCTTCTTCAAATTCATCATCAAGTAGTTCTAGTTCATCATCAAGTTCTTCAAATTCTTCATCTTCAAGCAGTTCTAATTCTTCATCTTCTTCAAGTAGCAATTCATCTAATAGTGGAGAATTAATAATTACTAGTTTAAATGCATATGATCCATCAAATGCTAATAATATTCAAAATTTAAAAATCATTATTAGTGGATTTAAGGATTTTAATAATTATTGCTCATTAAGTAATAATAAAACTTTATATAACTTTGCTTTAAGTAATGATGATTT
>JAFNRE010000117.1:0-2935 GCA_017385735.1 Mycoplasmataceae bacterium | reverse complement strand
TCTCTTGCTTGTGCACCTTTAATTCTTGCATAAGCAGTAGTAAAGACTTTTTCAATAATCATTCTTGCTTCTTCTGGATGTTCTAATAAAAACTTTTCTAGTTGTTCACAAACAATTTCACTAACAATTTGTCTAACTCCAGGATTACCTAATTTTTTCTTAGTTTGTCCTTCATAAATTGGATTTGAATCCTTAATTGACAAGATTGCACTTAATCCTTCTAGAACATCATCTTTTATAAGTTTTACTTCTTCTTTATCGTTTTTATAAATTTTGTGTTCATTGTTGTAGTTTGTAAAAGTTTTAACTAAAGCAAATTTAAACCCTTCTTCGTGTGTTCCACCTTCAGTGGTGTTTATATTATTACAAAATGAATAAAATGAAATTCTTGAATCTGTACAATATTGCATTGCAAACTCAACACGTACTTTGTTTATATTGTTTTTATTATGTTCATCTAAAGTTTCTTTTTCACCATAAATAATATCTTTATTTAAACATTGTCTATTATCATTTAAAAACTCTACATATTCTAATATTCCACCATTAAAGATTCATTTATCTTTTGAATTGATATTTTCATCAATAAACGTAATACATACTCCTTTGTTTAAATAAGCTAATTGTTTTAATCTATTAGCAATTTTGTCATGTTCAAATGGAAGATTTTCCATAATTGTAAAATCTGGAAAAAATAAAACTCTTGTTCCTGTGCCTGTTGCTATTCCAAGTTCTTGAATCGGACATGCAGGAATACCACCATCTTTAAATTCAATGTAATATTCTTTATTATCTCTTTTTACTCAAACTTTCAAGTAAGTTGATAAAGCATTTACAACACTTGCACCAACCCCATGAAGTCCACCACTCATAGCATAAGAATTATTATCGAATTTACCTCCAGCATGAAGCTCAGTAAAGACAGTTTCAAGAGCAGATTTCTTGTTTTCTTCCATGACTTTAACAGGAATTCCTCTTCCATCATCTTCAACCTGGACGCTGCCATCCTTAAATAAAGTTACAGTAATGTTTTTAGCATACCCAGCCATTGCTTCATCAATTGAATTATCAACAATTTCATAAATCATGTGATGAAGCCCATCTGCACCAGTAGAACCAATATACATCCCTGGTCTTACTCTTACAGCTTCTAAGCCCTTTAAAATACGAATAGAATGTTCGTCATATGCAGATTTTTTTGTTTCATTTTCACTCATAAATGAACCTCTATTAAAAAAATATATATACAAACATTATAATATATTTATATATTATATTTAAAATTTTTCATTTTAAGGATATTTAAAGGCTAGAAAATATTTTTTGTAGGTAATATGACCTGTAATAAATTTTCGTTGTTTAAATCATAAATAAAGAGCGGAGAAAGGTTATCTTGAATTGAAAATTTTACTCTTGGATTAGAAATGTTCTTTAAAGCATTAATTAAATAACCAACATTAATTGAAAAATTTGGCATTTGTCCACTAATATGATTAAATTTTAAAATTTCACAAGCATATCCTTGTTCACTGTTTTTGAATGACAAAATAATTTCATTGTTTTTAAAAGAAAAATAAGCTAATGCAGAATTCAAATTACTAGATAAAACACTTCCTCTTTCTAATTTTTGAATTAACTCTTCATTATTAATTTCACAAATATTCTTATTTTGATCAACTGCTATATTTGTAAGATTCGGAAAATTCAGATTAATTAAATTAATTTGTAATAAATATGAATCTGTTTGTATTAATAAATTATTATCACTATTAAAAATTTTGATATTTTCATTATTGTTTAAACATTTTAATAATTGATTAAAAGTTTTACTATAAATTAAAAAATTAACCTTATTAAGATTTTTCTTATTATTTTTTAATTTCAAAATTACTAATCTTTTTAGGTCAGTTGCAAATGCTTGCAAAAAATCATTTGAATTTAATATATTAATACAATTTACATTTACAAGTTTTGTATTTTCACCATTTTCTTCAACAGAATAACTAATTACATATTTTGCAATTAACAATAAATCATTTAAAGTTATATCAGTTTGATTTCAAGAATCATTAACTTCTAAGTTAAATAAATTGAATTCATTTTTATCAATTCCATTTAAAGTAAATTTAGAATTTTCAACTTCAATTAATAAATTATTTTGTTCTTGAGTTAAATTAATCAAAGTACTATTAATTTTTGAAATTAAACTATTAAGAATTTTAGAGTTAATTAAAACTTGAATGTTATCAGTTTTTTTGATATTAAAAATTTTGTACTGGATTTTTGAATAACTGTTATATGTTTTTAAAAATAAATTATTTTCAATTGATTCTAAATAAACGAAATTAGAATTTATTGAATTAATCTTATTTAGTGCAACTATTAATTCTTTTTTATTTATTAACATAAATTAAATTTATTTACTATCTTATTATTTATATATTTATATTATTATCTATATTTAATATATTTATTATTTTCTTTATTTCTAAATTGTTCATAAGTTTATTTTTATAGTATCTTATTAAGTTGATAATTGTTGAATGTGATTTCTTGTTTAAAATGACAGAAATATGCTCAAACGTATAATCATATGTGTTTTTTAAATAATATGCTACTAAACTACGTGCAATAACATATTTTCTTTCTCTACAAGTTCCTATTAATTCTTTATAAGTTATATTAAGATAAGACAAAATTTTATTTATAGACTTATCGACATTTTTTGTTGATATGTCTATATTTAGTGATTTTAAAATATTGTCGATATCTTTTTTATAGACAATTTTGTTATTATTTTGTTCATAAAATAGATTTATAGCTCTTAACAAATTGTCTATATCTTTTGGATTTGTGAACAAATAATTTAACAAAATATCATAAGCATCAGGATAAATAGTGAACTTAATTTTTTGTTTTAAGATTTTATCAACAG
>JAFNRE010000116.1:0-4040 GCA_017385735.1 Mycoplasmataceae bacterium | reverse complement strand
AGTGCTAATAAATTAGCTAATGGTAAATATATCTCAATTCTTGATCCAGATGATAAATTAATTTATGATTGTTTTTCAACCATTGCTAGTCATTTTAATGATGAATCTATTGATTTATTTATTTCTGATTTTTATGTGTGAAAAATGAAATGAAGAAGTAATGGAAAGATTATTGATAAATTAAGATATCAAAAAATTATTTTTTCAAGTGGTGATAAAAATTTTACTAAAAGAAAAAATATTGAAAAAACAAGAACTCCATGAGCAATCAGTTTATGTAAATTTTACAAAAAAGAATTATTTTATATTCTTCCACAATTATTGGAATATATTGATTATCAGGATTGTATTTTCTTTAATAATGCAATTGATATGGTTCATTCTGTTAGATATATTCCAAAAGCTTTAGGATGATGAAGAAATAAATCAGAAAATTCAATAACAACAAGAAAATGAGATAAATATAATTGTGATGAATGATTAATAACAATTTATAATTTAATCAATCAAAATGCAAAATTAATTGCATTATTTTATATTTATTACTACATTGATTTTAAAGAATATTTAAAAAGTAGAAATATTAAGATTAGAATACCAAAAAACATCAATATGAGATGGATTCCTTATGGATTAAGACATATTGTAAAATGGTTTTTATTGTTAATTAATAGGGATTATATTGATCATTAATTTAATCTTAATATTAAACTTATTAATTCATCTAATTCAGATTCATTCATTGAATTATCAATTAATAAAATTTTCTTAATTACATTAGTTTTTATAACTAGTAATTTTTCTTTTTTATTTAAAAATAAACTTTTATTTAAATCTACATATCTATCATAAAGCAATAACTTATTCATGATTTCATTTAAAAAATCAATGATTGAATAATTAGTTTTATTACCTAATAATTGAAAACCTAAATTATTTAATATTTTTTTAAAAGTTTCATTTAAATTACTTCTTATTTCTAAATATCTAATAGAAAGTAACAATATTGCATCATTTAAAGATATATTAAAAAAATCACCTAATTCATAAGCTAATATGTGAATTTTTCAATCTCCAACATTTAATAAATTACTAATGCCATTATTTATAGATAAATTAGTTCAAATTAAATTTGCAAGTTTATCATTATCATCTATTTGTTTATCATTAACAATATCAATTAATGTTTGAATATTACTCAATATATAATTTTTTGTTCATTCAAAATTGTTCTTATATAAATATTGTTCTATTGACCTTATGATCATTGCATATATATTTAGATTAATTTCTTCAGTGTTTAAATGTTTAAAAAGTGAATTATCACTAAATATGTATGATGGCATGCTATTTGCATTAAAAACATATCTATTTATTTGTTCATTTTGTTTTATTTTTAATACACCAGGAAAGTTATTTTCACTTCCTAATGTAAATTCATTTAAAATACAAAATAATTTTAAGGGAAATTGTACATTAAGATCTAAATTATTAGTAAATTCATTTAATGATTTAATTTTTTTATTTGCTATTAAATAATTAAATAATTTAGCAATGTTAATAGCAATTTCTCCACCAAAGCTAACTAATGCTTCTGGTAAACCTGTTTTTATGCATTCTAAATAGTAATTAAATTTCTTTTCATCTAAAATTAAAAAATCTATTATTTCTTCATGATAAATAATTTCATAATATTCACATAATTCTTTAAATTTTTTTAGTAATTTATTATTTAAATTAATATTTTGCAATATTAAATAAATTTTTTTAATTTTATAGATTCTTAATTTTTGAATTAAATCAACTACAAAGTCATTTCCAATTATATATGTGGGTATGATTTGAAATTCAGCCATTATTTTTCTTCCTTAAAGAATCTATATATTACTTTAGTAAATAAAATTGTTGCTTTATCTTGAAGTTCTTGATATTTTTCTTTATTAATATCTAATGCATCTAAATAATTTTTTTGATACTGAATAATTGCTTTTTCAATCATATTATTAATTAGTTGTTTATTAATTAAATAAAAACTGTTTTCATTAAATTCAATAAATTTATGTAAATATGTTTTAAATTCATTTAAAGTATGAAAATCCTTATTAAACATCTTTTTATTTAATTTAATAATGTTATCTTTAAATATATGATCTATATTACTTTTTTCTTCACAATAAGCAAAAAATAATTGATTAATTAAATAAGTATAATCAAGTCTTAAAAAACCATTTATTCCTAAAAATAAACTCAATAGATCATATGAAAATTTATTATTAAATTTACTTAAGTTGCTTCCATTAAAATAACTAGCAATCATTAAAATATTTCAAGACTCTTTATGATTGTGATCTTGTTTTAAAGTAATTATTGCTTTAATAATACTGATTAAATTGCAATAATTATAGTTATTTGTTCAGTACCAATTTTCTTCTTTAAAATTTAAAATATTATTTAAACAATTTAGAATGATGTATAAAAAATGTTCATGCAATTGTTTATCATTAATGCTTTTTAAGTATTTTTCATCAAAAATAACAATGCTAGGAATGCTTGTAAAAGAAACAACTCCTTGTGCGATTTTTTTTTGATGATTATAAACAATACTTAAACCATTACTGCAACTTCCAGTAGTAAATGTTAAAGGAATGGCAACAATAGGATAAGCAGTAGTTTTTAATACTGCTGGATCATTCATATAATGTCATACAGAATGATGCAAAGATTTATTTGGTGCATAAATTGCTAAAATTTTAGCAAAATCAATTGTCTTATTTCCACCAATTGCTATTATTAAATTACTTTTCTTTTTTTCAAATAAAATGCTTGCTTCAAAAACTTCATTAGCATCAACTACATTATTTTCAATTTGATAAATAAAATATTGAATTTTTAGTTTTTTAATGATATTAATTGTTTCATTTAATGCTAAAGATGAAAAACCAGATGATGAACAAACAATAAAAATATGTTTAAAATCTTGAGATTTTAATTCATGTTCTAAATTATTTATTGGTTCATCATTAATATAAAGTTTTGGAGTTAATTGAAATATTTGCATTATCTTTTTTTGAAATTTTTGCCAATTTCTCTTTGTAAGTCTCTTTCTTTTATTGTTTCTCTTTTATCATAGATTTTTTTGCTTTTTGCTAATGCAATCTCTAATTTAATTTTTTTATTATTTAAATATATTTTTAAAACAATAACTGCAAGTTTATCTTTTTTAGCAGCAAAAAAAATCTTTCTAATTTCACTTTTATGTAATAATAATTTTCTTGTTCTTAATGGATCTAAGTTCATGATGTTTCCATGATCATATGGTGCAACATGCATATTGATTACATATGCTTCATCTTTTTTATTAATAACAAAAGCATCTGTAATATTCACATTGTTTTTAACAATTGATTTAACTTCAGTACCACTTAAAACAATACCAGCTTCATATTTTTCTAAAATATTATATAAAAAATGTGCTTTTTTATTATTTGCAAAGACTTTCATAATAATTATTTATTATTGCTCAATTTTGTTGACTAAAGAAAAGTCAATTTTTTTAGTATCTTTATTAGCACCAATTACTTTAACTTCTACTTTATCTCCAACATGAAGTTCCATTCTAGTATTTCTTCCGATTAATGTTGAAGTTTCTTCTTGATAATTATAAAAATCATTATTCATATTTTTGATATGAATTAATCCTTCAATAGTATTAGTAAGTTGAACAAATGTCCCAAATTTGTTTACTGATGTAATCATTCCGACATAATTTTCATCTAAATGGTCAATCATATATTCTGCAAATTTCATTTCATTAACATCAAAACCTAGTTTTGTTGCAATGATTTCTCTTTCATTTGCAATATTAGCAAACTCATTGATTTGTTTTTTAATGTTATTTCTATCTTCATCACTATATTCATTTTTATTAAATAAATACATATGAAATAATTGACTTACTAAAGTATCAGGAAATCTTCTTATTGGACTTGTAAAATGTGTGTAATTTTTACTTGCAATACCAAAATGTTGTTTTAATTCTT
>JAFNRE010000115.1:0-13460 GCA_017385735.1 Mycoplasmataceae bacterium | reverse complement strand
ATTGTTCCATCTTCTTCAGCAATAATTACTAAATTAGAGTCATGAGCAATTTTATATTCATTACCTGTACCAACACTTGGTGCATGTGGTTTTAGTAAAGGAGTTGCTTGACGTTGCATGTTTGCTCCCATTAATGCTCTGTTAGCATCATCATTTTCTAAGAAAGGAATAACACTTGCTGCAACTGAAACTACTTGGTTTGGATTAGTATCAATTAAATTAATTTTATCTACTGGAAATTGTTTTTGTTCAGCTTGGAATCTAGCCATGACATTTTCAACAGTAATCATTCCTTCATCATTTACAGGAGTTGAAGCATTAGCAATTACATAATCACTTTCATGTAATGCATCTAATCATTTCATTACTGGAACTTTTTTATTGTTTTCTTCTTTGTAAACAATTTTTCCATTTTCTACTACAAAATAAGGAGTAATTAAAAAACCATTTTCATCAACTCTTACATAACTAGCTAAACTCATAATTAATCCAATATTCATACCTTCAGGAGTTTCAATTGGACAAATTCTTCCATAGTGAGAATAATTAACGTCACGAATATTTAAATTAGGGTCTTCTCTGCTAATTCCACCAGGACCCATTGCACTAATTCTTCTTTTATTTGTTAATTCTGATAAAGGATTTTGTTGGTCAATAAATTGCGTTAATTGATAAGAATTAAAAAATTCTTTCATGATTAATTGGAATGGTTTTGTATTAATTACAGATTTAACTGTAATTTGTTTATTGAATTTAGGATCAGTTTTGCTAACTTCATCAAGTTCTTCAATTTCTTCAGAACCATTAGCACTTGAAGCAATTGCAAGTTTTTCTCTTACAAACTTATCAACTCTAATCATTCCAACAGTTAATTTAGTTCTTAATAATTCTCCAACTAGTTTTAATCTCTTATTACCTAAATGGTCAACTTCATCAAAATCTCCAACACCATAATTTAAAGAAATAACGTATGAAATAAATGCTAAGATATCACTCATGCATAAATTAATAGTTTGATCATTACTTGTTGTTCCAAGTAATTTTAAAACTTTATTATTGCCTTCATTATCAACAATATTAACTTTTAATTCTTCAACATGATTATTAATTACAACATCAGCTAATTTTTTAGGACAAAATAAAGGTTTATAATCATTTTTTAGATTTAATTTACCTTCTTTAATTTCATTTTGAATTAATTCAACTTCATTTCTTAACAAAATTGCATCTTTTTGAATTACAACATTTTTTTGTTCATCTAAAATATCATTAGTTGGAGTTTGATTATATAAACGTTCAATTAATGACATTTTTTGGTTGATCTTATATCTTCCTGCTTGAGAAATGTTAAATGTTAAATCACTAAAGAAGTGAGATCATAAAATAGTTTGAAAACAAAAATCTTCTTGGTTTTTAATTTTTTGTGATAAATTATCTAAACTTTTTTGAGAAATATTTAATCCTTCAACAATGCTTTGTGCGGCTCTTTCAATCACAACAATGTTTGCATAATAATTCATCTTTGTTTTTAATTCAGTGCTTAAATTATCATTTAATTTGTTGGATTTTTTTAATTCATCATATTGTTTTTTAAGTGTTAAATAATTAAAAATTGCTGATCTAATTTTAAAATCTGCAGTATTAATTTTCACTTTTAATTCATCAACACTTTTTGCATGTTGTACATCTTTAATAATCAAGTTAATTTCTTGCATATTAAAGATTTCATCAACATTATACATTTCATTTTTTAGTGAATTAACAATTAGATCTTCATTATTAAAAATATTTAAAATTTGTTCTTGAGTATAACCTAATCCTTTTAAAAAGACTGTAATTGGAAAAGTTACTGATTGACTTCCTACAACATCTCTTAAAATAACTTGAATAAAGTTTTTCTTGCTTTCTTTTTCTTCTTGTAAAAAAATTGAAAACATTGTACCTTTCATAGGCAAAACTTCACAAATTAAACCTTCTAAAATTCTTCTTCTAGAATTGTTTAATTTTAATTGAGTTTTTTTAAGAATATAACTACCAGGAGATCTAACAATTTGTGCAATAACAAATTTTTCAATTCCATTAATTAAGAATGTACCTCTTTTAGTCATTCTTGGTAAGGTAGATAAGAAAATTCCTTTTTGTTGACTTTTCTTACTTTTTTTAATCTTATGAATTTCACCAGTTGTATTGTCTTTTAATGAAATATCAATATAAACATTTGATTCATAAGATTTTGAATAAAGTTCTGCTTCTTCTTCAGTTCTTACTGGATCAGAAATTGTTAAACCATTAAATTCAAGTTGAAATTTTTCATTTGCTGAAATAATTGGAAAAAAACTTGATACTAATTTTTCTAAATCTTCTTTAACAAATTTATCATAAGAACGAGTTTGAATATCAGAATAATTTGGGAAATCAAAAGTTCTTTTAATCTTACCATAATTACGTCTTTGAACCTTATCAGAATAAGTTTCAATTGTATAATTACTTTGATTATTTACTTTATTTTCCATTAGAACCGCCTTGTTAATTTATAAATTAATATATAAATAATTAATTATACACAATTAAATAATAAATTTTAATTTTTTAATCTTTTTTTAGTAAATTTTTGATAGAAAATGTGTTAATTTGAAAATTTCTATTTATGTATAAATAATTATCAAAATTATTTAAATTAATAAAAATCTTGTTTTTTAATAAATATGCATGCATAAATTTGATAATCTCTTCTTCATCATCTGATGCAAAATAAAGAATATTAATTGCATAATAATAAGTAAAAGAATCAATAATATTTTTATTGTTAGTAATGATATAAATATTGCTTGGAATCTTAGTATTGCTTAAAGCACTAATAAATTCAAAATCATTCGTATTTATAAAAATAAAATCAAATTTGAAACTAAAAACATTATTGATAAATTGTGGTTTAGCAATGTCATATAAATTTTGAATAAAGTTAAAATCTTTTAAAGTTGAAGTTTTTGAATTTTTAATGATTATTCCAAAATTATTTTCATAATTAAAATGTTGTTCTGAAAGATTAATAATTTTATTTAAATTTTTAATATCATTTGCTAAATTCTGAATATTATTGTATTGTTTATCATGAATAAAACAATCTATTGCTAAAATTCCACACTCATATAAATCATTATTAATATTATATAAATCTTGTCTTATAAATGAAATATCACCTTTTAATAAAAGTGGTTTATTACTTAATCTGCATGCTTTAGCTACATATGAAACATTATATAAATATGAAAAATCTGCATAATAATAAGCTAAACTAGTTCTATCATATATGATTGCATCACTATTTGATATTAAAGCATTAATTTCATTAAAACTATTCAAAGTATGAATACATGATATTACTTTGATATTTTCTAAATGATTTGCTTTTAAAAATTTTTTCACATTAATGACATATTGTGCAGTCAAATCATTATATAAAATGATTCCATTTGCATGATAGTGTTCAATATGAAATAATAAATTAGATAAATAATCATTATTATTTTCATAAATTTGATAATTTAAATTAAGATTATTAAACAAAATTTCATCATTTATATCAAAAGTAGTATCTTGTAAACTTTTAACTTTTAAAATACCATTTGAAATATCATTGTTAATTATTTCAAATTTAGTATGTTTATTTAGATTAAAAAGATATGAATTATCTTTAATAGAATGAAAAATTTCTTCATTGTAATAATTAGAACTTATTAAAATAGAATTATTTAAGATTTCATCTTCTTTTGGTAATTTATAATAAATAAAAAAAGTTTCATTATCTAAAAAAGCATTGCTTTTATGATAGATTTTGTTAACATAGAATTTAATTTTTAAAGTATTTAAATATAATGCTAAATTTCTTTCATTAACATTTGCAATTTCATAAGCAATATTTAAAAAATTAATCTGTTTTTTTGTTAAATTTAAGTCAGCAATTAAAGTTGAAGCATTTAATGATTGTAATTCATGAAGATAATCAGCAAATGTTAATACATCATTCTCATTACTAAAATCTAGTAATTTATTATTTAAATAAAATAAATCATCAGTAATATCAAAAGCAAATTTGGTTCTTGTATTATGAATTAATTGATTAAATTTAAAATTCATAACTTATAAATTATCCTTATATAAAGTAAATAAAAATTCATTAAATCCATTTATTTCATGAAGATTATTTCCTTTTTTCATTTCTATTGCTTTAGTTAAATTATAAGGAATAATCATATTATTTTGTCATCCTAAAGCAATGTTGAAACGATTATCATTAATGTAATTTACACAAACCTTAGCAAACTGATAAGCATTTAACATTTCATATGAAGTTGGACTTGCTCCTCTTTGAGCATATCCAATAGAATCAAATTTCATGTGAATGTTCGTTTTATTTTCAACTTCAGTAATAATTTCATTATATGTAAGATGATTTTTTAAACCATAATACTTTTCAGTAACAATAAATAAACCAAAATGTTTATTATTTTTTTTCATTAAATTAATATTATTTACAAAATCATCAATACTTCATGCATTATCTTTTGTAATCACTGCATCAGCTAAAGATGAAATTGCTGCATTTAAACTTAAATCAGAACATTCTCTACCCATTACTTCAACTAAACAAAAAGATCCAAAGGATTTAGCAGTATTTCTAATAGCTTTAATACACTCATAAATAAAATTTAATGCGCTAAAAAATCCAATTGTATATTCTGTGCTTGCAACATCATTGTCAATTGTTGCAGGTATACAAATCACTTTCATTCCTTTTTTTAATAAAGCATTTGCAGCATTATAACTTCCATCCCCTCCAATGACAATTAACAAATCCACTTGGTTTTTCTTTAAATTTTTTATAGCAATATCTTGTTTTTCATCTTTATAAAAATCAGTTACTCTACTAGATTTAATAAAAGTCCCACTATCATAAATATGATCAGTTAATTCAATGAAATTATTGAAATTAAAATCAACAATTTGATTTGTTATTAAACCCTTAATACCTTCATAAACAATTGCACATTGATAATGAAATTTATATAAAAATCTTAATAAACTAATTACAACCATATTCATTCCAGGAGCATCTCCTCCAGAAGTCATAATTGCTATTTTTTTAATTTTTTTAATTTTAAGATTATTATTTTGTAGTTTTGTTGTTTTCATGATTAGTTTCACTACTTAGTTGATTTTGTATAAGATTATAATAAACTTTTTTACCTAAAAAAACGATATTATCTTGTTCTTGTAAAGTAATTTCAATTAATCTATTATATTTGCATATTCTTTCACTTCTGCTAAATCCACCAACTTGGATTTGTCCTGTACCTAATGCAACACATAAATCAGAAATATATGCTTCTTCTGTATCACAATATCTAGAAGCAATAACAGCAGTTCAATTAGCTTTTTTAGCAAATAAAATGGCTTCAATAATTTCACTTAATGTAGCAACTTCATCTAATTTAATTACAACACTATTTGTTAAATGCTTTTCTAAACCTAATTTAATTAAATAAGGATTTGATACATAAATATCATCTCCTGTTATTTGAATTTGATTTTTTGTTTGATTCATTAAATCTATATAGTTTTGTTCATCCTGAATACTAAAAGGATCTACAATACTTAATAAATTAAATTTATTGACAAAATACAAAACCAACTCTTGCATTTCATTAGCGTTATAAGTCAATTTCTTATTTTCATCATTTATTGGTAATGAAAATTGATAAAGTTTATTAATTGGATCATAAATATTATTTGCTTTAAAATTCATTGCTAAAGCAATTTGATTTTTGCTATTGTTTTGTACACTATATCCACAATTTTTTATAACTTTAATTAACAAAACTAAATATTGTTCTAAATTCTTAAATTCAGGAACAAAAGCACCATATGCATCCATTAAAATTTGATAATTATTATCAATTAATTCTTTTTTTAAATTATAAAAAATCTTATTTGATGCAATTAAAACTTCGTTTAAAGAATTAAAACCTAATGGAATAATAAAAAATTGTTGTAATTGTTTTTTAATGTCTGATGAAACATTTAAAATATTAAAATTAATTGTTGGCATTAAATATTTACTATCAGTATTACCTAAAAGTTTTTCTCTAATATATTTATACAATGAAATGTGTAATTCATTAGCTGCTGCTTTTGAAACTGCTAATGAAACTGCTAATAAAGTATTTGTTCCATAATATCTATGATCTGGTGAATTATCAAGTAGTAATAATAATTCATCAATTCTTCTTTGATTTGTAACATCTAATCCTAATAATAAATTAGCAATATTATGATTAATTAAATTAATTGCTTTTTTTACACCATATCCAAAATATATATGATTATTTTCATCAATTAAATTCTTACAATGATATTCATTTTGCTCATAATAAGCACTAGGAATAATAACCTTACCAATTGCTCCAGTATCAGTTTGAACTACACAAGCAATTGTAGGAAATCCACATGAATTTAACACTTCATAAGCATATACTTGGATAATTTTCATAAATTTATTCTAATGCTGAAAAATCATTTTCATCAATATATTTACTACCAAATTCAGGGTTTGATAAATTTCTTGGAGTAGTTGTTAAAATATTTTTAATTTCTTCTTCACTTACAGTCTTCAAATTTAAAAGAATATCTTTCTTTTTAAATTTATCAATAAAATCACTTAATCAATATTTTTGTTTAAATAAACTTGTTCCAGTCATTTCTTTTGGAATTGGTAAATTTAAATATGACAAAATGGTTGGAGCAATATCTTGTATTGATGCTTCAGTTTCTCTTAAATGTAATTTTCTTTCACATAAAATAAATGGCACTTTATTCATTGTGTGATATGTAATAGTATTATCATTTTCATCAACCATTGCTTCACAATTACCATGATCACTAGTAATAATTAAACAACCTTTATTTTTATTGATAACTTCATCATATAATGAACCAATACATAAATCTACAATTTTTAATGCTTTAATTGTTGCATCTAAATTTCCTGTATGACTTATTACATCAGGATTAGCATAATTTACAAAAATTACATCATATTCTTTTAAGTGTTCAATAATATAATTTGTAATTTCTAAACTTGATAGTTGTGGTGTTAAATCATAAGTGATATTCTTTGAATTAGTTAAAGCAATTTTAATATTATTAGTATTATTTAAAGTAATATTTCTTTTACCATCAAATTGATAAGTTAAATCATTAAATCTTAAATTATCAGAAATTCTTAATTGTTTTAAATTGTTATTTGCAATAATTTCACTTAAAGTATTGATTTCTTGTTTTAATCTAAAAGCAACATTAATATTTTGTAAATCATATGTTGTTAAAGTTGTGATATATAAATTATTTCTGTGAACATATTTATTATCTTCTTCAGTATATTTATTTTGCATTAAAGCAATTAAACTTGCTGCATATCTATATGCTGAAACAATGACAACATCATCATCTAAAATTTTTGTATCATTAAATGAAGAATTGTATTGGGGAATAAAAAATTCATCAGTGCTACTTGAAGCATATTGATTTTTAATATAACTATCAAAATCACTAAAACTATCACCATCATGATCGCTCATCACATTTCATGCTTTAATGGTTCTGTTTCAATGAAATTTATTATCTAAAGCATAATATCTTCCACAAATATCTGCTAATTTTGCATCATATGCTTTTAATACATTATTTAAATCATTTAAATAAGCAATTGCTGATTTTTTATTTACATCCTTACCATCTGTAATAGCATGAACAATTGGAATCAAATCATTTTGACGAATAAGTTTAATTAAAGCAAAAACATCATCTTCAAATCCTGCTATCGGACTTTTTGAAATTAAACCAATAATATGAACACTTTTCTTGTCTCTTTTTTTTGCTTCATTAATTGTTTGTATTAAAACTTCATTACTAAAGAAACTGTTATCATTAATACTATCTGAAATTGTTTTTAAATACCCAGTAATAATTCTTCCACTTCCAATAATACTATGATTGTTTTGACAAGTTCCATATGTATTTGCAATTAAACCTGCAGCTTCTGAACTTGCATCTAATAATGTTCATGGATAGTGTTGATGAATTAATTGAATATTATCCATTTTTGCTAATAATGGTGCATTCCCATTTTCATAATTACTAATACCAAATCCATCAAGAATTGCTACTACCAAAGGTTTTTTGTTCATATTATTTTTTATTCCTCTTATTCCTCTTTTTTTAATTTGTTGTTTGTGTACTTTCTTTAATTGTTTGTTTATTGTGTTGTGGCAAAGGTTTACTTAAAGCTTCTAATTCTTTTTGTTTAAGTGCAAAATATTTATTACCTAAACTTGGATATTTTTTTGCTCATAATAAACTTGTACCATAACTAATGTCATAATAACTAGTAACATCTAAGCTACTTCTTCCAATCATTAACCCATCAATCTTATCGCTTAAAATATATTCATTATAATTAGCACTATTAATACTTCCACCATAAATAATCCTGATATTTTCAGCAGCATTAGGGTTGTATAATTCACTTACTTTATTTCTTATAGCATCAATCATATCTTCAGCATCATTTAAACTAACTGGTTCATTTTGATCAATTGCATAAACTGGTTCATATGCAATAATAACTTTATCTAAATGATCAATTAATACACCTTTTAAATCAAGTTCAATTTGACTTAAAACAAATTCTTTGCTTGCATTTGCTTGTTTGATTTCATTTGGATCACCAACACACAAAATACACATCATCTCATTATTTGTTAAACTTAAAACTTTTTTATTAATTTCAACATCATTAATATTAAAGTGTGATCTTGTTTCATAATGACCAACAATACTACAATTAATACCTTCTTCTTTTAATTGATTATAACTAACACTTCCAGTATAACTACCACTTAACTCATAATTACAGTCTTGTGCAGAAATAATTAAATTACTAATAGCATTTTTAGCAAATATTCCTCCACGTGATATATAAGTTTTAGCAGCAATTAGACATAAAAAACTTGGTGCTAAAACTAAGTCTAATTGATCTGTTAAAAAATGATTTTTATTCACCATATGATTTAAAGTCATTAAATAATTGATCGTTTCTTTACGATCCTTATTCATTTTTCAATTACCAATAATAATTTTTCTTCTCATAAATAAATTTCCAAAAATAATTTAATATTTTAATTCTTATATTATAAATTTAAAAAATTCTTAAATCAAGCATTTCATGAATTGATTTCACTATCTAAACTAGAAATACTTTTTCCATATAAGTTATAATAAATTTTAAATTTAGGTTCTGTGCCACTTTTTCTAAATCTAATTCATGAATCTTCTTCTAATATTCAATCAACACATCCACCTTCTTCATTAAAACCAATGTAAGTAATTTTTCTATTTAAAACTTCTTTTTCATTAAAATCTAAAAGTTTTTTTAAAATATCATCAACTTTTTTTCTTCAATTATCACTTTTAATAATGAAAGAAGAAGTTTTTCCTTGTCAATATCCAAATTCACTATATATTTGGTTTAAATAATCAACAAAATCTTTATTTTCTTTAATTAAGGTTGTATAAATTTCTAATGCTAATGCTCCTGCTTGAAATCCATCTTTATCACGATTAATACTTGAATTTAATGCCCCTATTGCTTCTTCAAATGCTACTACTAAATCATTAACACCAATTTTGTCTGAAATATAATTTCCCATATATTTAAATCCAGTTGGGGTTCTGTGAACTAAAGCATTATATTTTTTAGCAATTCTATCAACTAAATTTGTTGAAACATATGAACTTACAATATAAGGTTGTAAATTAAATTTCTTATTTTTTAGTACATAATAACTATAAATAATGCCCATTTCATTCCCAGTTAAAAATCTTCATTCATCATCTCTTTTAATAGCAACAGCCATTCTGTCTGCATCTGGATCATTTGCAATAATAATTTTGGCATTGTTTTTTTCAGCATACTTAATTGCTAAATTAAAACTTGAAGGATCTTCTGGATTTACAACATCACTATAAGTGAAATTAGAATCATATTCATTTTGTTCTTTAACATCAATAATATTTTGATATCCAAGCATTCTTAAAAATCTTGGAAATTTCTTAACACTTGTTCCATGATGTCCTGTAAAAACAATTGGATAATTTTTTGAAACATTCGGATAAGTATTAATTAAAGCACTTTTTGCTGCAATAAAATAATCATTAATATTATCTCTTGAAATATAAGCAATGTTAGATTTGTCTAATTGATAAACTTTGTCTAAAATTTCATTAAAATTACTGCAATAACTAATAATAGTATTTGCTTCTTTATCTAAAATTTGTGCTCCATTATTTCCATAAATTTTAAAACCATTATAAATTTTTGGATTATGACTTGCTGTAATATTAATTCCAGCATGAGCTTTGTATGCTAAAACTGTATATGAAATGATTGGTGTAGGCATTAATTCATTATTTTCAAATAATAATGCTTTAATTCCAAAACTACTTAATACTCTTGCACAAATTAAAGCAAAATGACTTGAATTTTGTCTATTATCATGTCCTATAACTACAGTAATCTTTTTTTCTTTATCAAATTTTTCTAATAAAAATTTACTTAATCCTTCAGTTAACATTTGATAAGTAAAAGAATTTAATCTTTGAAATCCTGGACCCATTTGCATTCTTACTCCAGCAGTACCAAATTTTAATGGTTCAGTTTGAAAGATACTTGTAATTTCATCATCTTCCATGTTTGCTAATTCTGCTTTCATAGTAGCATTAACTCTTGGGTGATTTAATCAAATATTGTAATATTTTTTTGTAAGATCATCTAACATCTATTTATTTTGTCTCCTTCTTTTTATTTAGTAAAAAAGCATTTGGCAATAAATCATTAATTCTAAAAACACTTTTATCCTTATTTATAGAATAACAAATTATATTGTTATTTTCTTTAAAAAATTCTTGAATGAATTGTAAACATGCTCCACAAGGAAAGATTATGTCTTTATAAGTCTTAGAAATATTTGATGCTAATAAGTATAAATTTAAGATAGTTTCATCTGCATCTTTATTGCTATAAAAATTACAAATTGCATTTCTTTCAGCACAGATTGTTAAACCAAAACTAGCATTTTCAACATTATTGCCAAAATAATATTTATATGCATTATTAGTTTTAGTTTCTAAAACACAACAAACATAAAAATTAGAATATTTTGCATAAGAATTAAATAAATGCTTTTTTAAATATGAAAAAATTTCATCTTCATTTAATCTAATTTTTAATTTCATCTTTATTCTTAATCACTTTAATTAAATTTAAATTATCAAAAGCATCTTGAAAATAATTTTTCACAGTAATTAATTCTCTTTTATCAAAATATAAGATATTATTATTAAATAATTCAAGTAAATTTTCATCCATTTTGCTAGAAACATAAATTATTGCAATAATTTCATCCTTATTCACTTTATCTCCAGCAATTTTATAAAATAAAATTCCTGCTTGAGTATCAATTTTATTACTAGAATTTAATGAAACATTAATACTATTTGCTACATAACTTATTAAACTATAATCTTTAAAATCAATATATCCATCTTGTAATGCTTTAATTTCATACTGGAATTTAGGTGAAAAATAGCGATTAATTCTAAAATTATTGTATTTTATTAAACTAGCACCTCTTTGTTTTGCACACATTCTTTGAAAAATACTTAAAGCTTTTTTACTTGAAAATAATTCTTCAACCATATTCTCAACTTTTTGTTTATCAATAATGAAATTTAATCTATAACAAATTTCACTTACCATCTTTTTTATAACATTTACAACATCATTTCAATTTTTATAATTATCAAATAAATTTGTTACTTTTTTAATTTGTAAAGCAGAACCAATATATTTTCCAATCACATTATCTGAACTTGTTAAAAAAAGAATCGCTTTCTTTTTAAAAATATTACAAATGTTCAAAATTTGATTAGCAATCTTTCTTGCATTATTAATTGTTTTAATAAAACTACTATTACCAAAAGGTAAATTAATAATTAAAATTGTGTTTTTGATTTGAAATTTATATGCTAATAACAAAACAAGATATAAATAAATACTGCCATAATCAGCAACTATTAAGTTTTTTAAAAAGAAATTAAAAAAATCAATAATAGTTTTATCTTGTTCCAAATAAATTAAAGATTCTTCTTTAATAATGCTATTTAGTTTAAAAGAGAAATTACAAGTTACACCAATGCTATCTAAAGCACTAAAAGTATTTCCAAAGAAATTCATATTTCTAGTAAAAATATAAACAAAATTTAAATTTAATGCACTTAAAATTGGTCCTAACACTAATGGTAAGCAATCATCAGGTTTATTAAAATTTAAATAATCTAAAACATATCCCTCTTTTTTTTCTAAAGCATTGAATTCTTTTGAAGAATCCAAAATGCTTTTAATAAATTCTGTTACTTCTTCTTCATTAATTCCTTTAATATCTAAAGCAGTAATTAAACTTCCTAACTCTAAACCATTTAAATATTTTAAGTGATATAAATTTGTTGATTTTTCTTTTAAATATGATATAAAAAAATCGAAATCATTTTTTTGAAAAATAATTCCGTTCTTTTTCTTGTTAGTAAGTTCTTTTATTGATGAATTGGAAGAAAAACTATTTCTTTTCATCTTCCTTTAATGAGCTTGTTCATAGTCCACCTTTTGTAGAATATGCATAAGCTTGTACAGTGGTACCATGTGGGATATGAAAGTTTACTTCTGGTTTTTCATTTTTTGCTAAAAATCTTCTAATTTTTAATGAATCAACATCTAGTTCAACAAAAATAACTTCATTTTTAGCATGACAGCAGTTTGGATCAGTTCCACCACAGCATTCACCATCTTCATGATCATCACATTCAACTTCTTTTTCTTCATTAACTTTTACTGAATATCCAAGTTCAGTTTTTGTAATAACAGGCATGTATGGTTCATCTGCATCATTGCTTGTTCTTACAACATATTCCTTAATGTTTGTTTTGTTCAAACTTAGTGGTGAATCAATTTCTAATAATTGACCATCTGGGGTTTCAAAAAACTTTCTCATTTAAAAATACCTTTCTACTTCGTATAGTATAATGTTAATCTAATTAACTACTTTTATTTTAAATTAATTTTATTATTTTTTACATAATTATAAATTATTTCTAATCCTAATTTTGCCATATCTTTTAGTGAAGTTTGACGTTCATATGCACTCATTTCTTCATGTGTAATGATATTATCAGAAATTGTTAAGATTCCTATTGCTTTCTTTTTTAGCATGATTGCATTAGCATATAAAGCAAAAATTTCCATTTCTACTGCTTTACTATTATTTTTTTCTTGCAATTGTTTTGGAGTT
>JAFNRE010000114.1:0-3275 GCA_017385735.1 Mycoplasmataceae bacterium | reverse complement strand
TAACTTTTACTGAATATCCAAGTTCAGTTTTTGTAATAACAGGCATGTATGGTTCATCTGCATCATTGCTTGTTCTTACAACATATTCCTTAATGTTTGTTTTGTTTAAACTTAGAGGTGAATCAATTTCTAATAATTGACCATCTGGGGTTTCAAAAAACTTTCTCATTTAAAATACCTTTCTACTTTGTATAGTATTATGTTAATCTAATTAACTACTTTTATTTTAAATTAATTTTATTATTTTTTACATAATTATAAATTATTTCTAATCCTAATTTCGCCATATCTTTTAATGAAGTTTGACGTTCATATGCACTCATTTCTTCATGAGTAATGATATTATCAGAAATTGTTAAGATTCCAATTGCTTTCTTTTTTAGCATGATTGCATTAGCATATAAAGCAAAAATTTCCATTTCTACTGCTTTACTATTATTTTTTTCTTGCAATTGTTTTGGAGTTAAACAGGTATAAAAACAATCTGTTGAAATTACATTTTCTGCTAATAATTTAATATCATTTAATTTTGCAGTTTCTTTTGCTAATATATCTAAATTATGATCAAGTTTTAAAATCTTTGATTGGTCCTTTAAACCTAATTCATTAGCATAATTTGAATCACTATAAACTTCTTGAGCAAGAATTAAACTTCTTACTTTTAAATCTTTATCAAGTCCACCTGCTGTACCTAATCTAATAATTAAATCAACATCATAAAACTTGAATAATTCATAACTATAAATACCAATTGATGGCATTCCCATACCATGACCCATAACAGTAATAAACTGGTCTTTATAATAACCACTATATCCACTCATGTTTCTAATATTAGTTACTAATTTAACATCACTTAAATAATTATCAGCAAGTCATTTTGCTCTTAATGGATCACCACAAACTAACACGGTTTTGCTAATTTCTTCTTTGCTTGCACCAATATGTGGTGTTAATCCTTTGTTTTTATTCATATTACTTAATCCTGGTAAATCTTTTTGTTCTAAATAAGCCATACTAGCACCACCCCCTGTTGAAATAAAACTAAATTTATCTTTATATCCAAAGTTAATTGCAGCACTTGCTGAATCTCCTCCCCCTATAATAACTTCAGCTCCATTTTTTACTAAATTACTTAAAATATCAAATAATGTTTTAGTACCATGTTGAAAGTTTTGCATTTCTGTTACACCTAAAGGACCATTATAAAAAACAGTTTTTGCATCTTTTAAAACTTCTTTATATTTAGCTTCTGTTTTTGGTCCAATATCTAATCCCATTAATCCTGTTGCTTCTTTTGAATCAATATCAACTGCTTTTCCAGGTTTATCTTCATATTTATCTACACCTATAAAATCTGAAGCTAAAACAATCTTTTTATTAATATCTTTTTTTAAAATATCTCTTGCAACATCTAATAAATCATCTTCAGTTCTACTAATACCAACATTTAAGCCTAACGCTTTAGCAAATGTATAAGTTAATCCACCACTAATAATAACCTTATCAGCTATTTCTAAGACTTTATAAATGACATTAATTTTATCGCGAACTTTTCCACCACCAAAAATAGCAACAAATGGATGATTTACATGATCTAAAATTTTACTTAAAGTTTTTAACTCTTTTTCTACTAAAAATCCAACTGCATTATTTGGTTGATATTTTGCAATAATCGCATTTGAAGCATGATTTCTGTGAATTGTAGCAAAAGCATCATTAATATAAACTTCTCCTAAACTAGCAAAGAATTTAGCTAATTCTTCATCTCCACCACTTTCTTTATTGATGGTTTTGTGACTAATATTACATACATTAAAATATCTTGTATTTTCTAATAATAAAATTTCTTGATTTTTTAATTTATTTGCTGCTTTTTTTATTTCAGCTTCATTTAAACTATTGCAAAAATAAATTTTTATTTCAGGTAGTTTTTTAACTAATTCATCATAAACAATTTTTAAAGATTTATCATTATTTTTTATATCTTGTTCACAATTAATTCTTCCAAGATGCGAAAGAATAATAATCTTGCAATTGTTTTTTAATAAGTATTTAATTGTTTCTAAAGATGCATTAATCCTTGTATCATCTAAAATTTTGTTTTCATATATTGGTAAATTTAAGTCTAATCTTAAAACAACTTTCTTGTTTTTTAAATCAATATCTTTTAAAGTTTTGTATACAAATTCCATATTTTTTTCCTAAATTAACTAGTTTTATTTTAAATAAAAAAAGAAAGAATGATTTATTAATCAAACTTTCATTTTTTTATTTATGATTTTGCTTATAAACTTTATACATTTAATAATTGTTGTTTATTTTGATTTAATTGTTGATCTTTAAATAAATTATCAGTAATAGACATGTCACATAATTTACTTAAAATTTCTTTGTGTTGATGATATTTTTTATTTAATCTAACTAA
Organism: Mycoplasmataceae bacterium; assembly: GCA_017385735.1. GTDB lineage: Bacteria > Bacillota_I > Bacilli_A > Mycoplasmatales > Mycoplasmoidaceae > RGIG1987. The sequence goes on along the minus strand of JAFNRE010000114.1, from coordinate 847 downwards.
GAATCATACTAATGTAATCATGAATTTTAAATATAATCCAAAAATCACTCAACAATATCATGCTGTATAAATATTAAAGTAAAATGCTGGTTGATCATTATTAATACTTGCTTCTTGAATGTATCTTACTTTGACTCTAGCAAAAGCAGCAATAGGAAAGCTTACTCCTACTCCATTAATATTTAAATCATTAATATATTTTTCAATTTCTTTTGAATTAACTGTAGATGAACTTGAACTGGTTGAACTTGAAGATATATTATGAAGTGGGGGTCAAACTAAACTTGGATCATATTTCATTAATAATGTTTCAATAATTGCTGAACCAGGAATAACATTAACTTCTGTTATTATGCCAGATAAAACAATAAAGACAATAATAAGAACATATGATGCTGTAAAGTATCTTTTGATTTTATATCCATCTTGAGTATATTTTAAGAAACTATTGTATCTAGCAAAAACTATAAAAGAACTAATAACAAAACTCAAAATAAAGAATTCAAAAATTACATAACATATTCCATATCAGTTTAAATTCGGACCAATAAAAGTACCTAAAATTCTAGCAATTCCATTATGATTATTAATTAATGCAGTAATTGAGTCTCCTTGTACAGGTTCTATTTGAAAAATGTAATGATATAAGCCAAAATTAAATCCATATATTTTTATGAAGTTAGATGCATCATCATAACTTGTTATTCCAATACTTGGACTAAAAAGTTGTTCTTGAGGAATTGCATATCCTTTTGTTATAAAATCAGGACTAAACAATAATACCATTCCAAAAATTAAAAAGATGATTGTAAAAATAAATCCAATTAATAAAATTTCAAAATGAATG
>JAFNRE010000113.1:0-3814 GCA_017385735.1 Mycoplasmataceae bacterium | reverse complement strand
GTCATATTCAATTATTATTATTAACTTTATTTTATAGATACTTTATTGAACTTATTACTAATGGTCATATTTATATTGCTTTACCACCCTTATTTAAATTAGAAAATAAAAAAACTAATGAAGTTAAGTATGCTTGAAATGAAGCACAATTAGAAGAATTAAAAAAGAATATGAGTAATTTAGAAGTTCAAAGATATAAAGGTCTTGGAGAAATGAATGCTGATCAATTATATGAAACTACAATGAACAAAAAAACAAGACAACTAATTAAAGTTAATTTAGAAGATGCAGCATTAGCAGAAAGAAGACTAAATATTTTAATGGGGGACAAAAGTCAATTAAGAAAAGATTGAATTAATGAAAATATTGATTTTAGTAATGAAACAGAGTAAATAAAAATATGAAGAATAATAAGAATAACAAAACAATTGAATTTTTTGATGAAACACCTAATTTAATCAATCGTAACTTTGATGAAATTATTGCAGAAGGATTTAATAGGTATGCAAAATACATCATTCAGGATAGAGCTTTACCTGAATTAAAAGATGGATTAAAACCTGTACAAAGAAGAATTTTGTATGCGATGTATAAATTAAATTTATTTCCTAATTCACAATTCAAAAAATCTGCTAGAACTGTGGGAGATGTATTAGGTAAATACCATCCTCATGGTGATAGTAGTATTTATGAAGCTTTAATTAGAATGGCACAAGATTGAAAAAATAACATTCCTTTAATTGAAGTACATGGAAATAAAGGTTCAATTGATGATGATCCAGCTGCTGCTATGAGATATACAGAAGCTAGATTAAGTGATTATGGAAATGAAATGTTAAGTAATATTGATAAAAAAATTTATCCCTTTATCAATAATTTTGATGACACTGAAACTGAACCAACAATTTTAAGTTCACTTTTACCTAACTTATTAATTAATGGAGCAAGTGGAATTGCTGCTGGATATGCTACTAGTATTCCAACTTTTAATATTACTGAATTATTAAATGCCATTATTATGGTTATTAAACATAAAAAAAGTAGTGTTGAAGATATTTTAAAAATTATGCCAGGCCCAGATTTTCCTACTGGGGGAATGATTATTAATTATGATGAAGTAAAAAAATGTTATTTAACTGGTGAAGCTAAAATCACAATTAGATCTAATTACTATTTACAAAAAGCACAAAAAAAAGAAAATGACAAAATCATTATTACTGATATTCCTTATGAAACTATTAAAAGTGAGATTATTAAACAAATTGAAGATTTAAGAGTTAATAATAAACTTCCTGGAGTTTTAAGTGTAATAGATGCAACAGATAAAAATGGCATTTGTATTGAACTAGAATTGTCAAATAATCAAGTTAATGTTGATCAAATCATGAACTTTTTGTATAAAAAAACCCAATTACAAGTGAATTTTAGTGCCAATATGATTGTTATTAATGAAAGAAAACCAATTAAAATTGGGGTATTAGATTATATTCATTTTTATATTACTTATGCAATTAATACCATTATTAAAGTAGAACAATACTTATTAAATGAAGATGAAAATAGATATGAAGTTGTTTTAGGATTAATAAAAGCATTAAGTATTTTAGATGAAGTAATTGCTATTATTAGAAAATCTAATGATAAAGCTGATAGTATTAAAAATTTAGTACAAAGATTCCAATTTAGTAATAAGCAAGCTGAAGCTATTGTTTCATTAAGATTATATAGATTAAGTAATACTGATGTTACTTTATTAAATAAAGAAAAAGATGAATTAGAACTAAAAATTAATAATCATAAAAAAATTATTAATAATGAAGATGAACAAGAAGCATATTTAATTTTGCAATTAAAAAGTTACATTAAACAATTTGGTTATGAAAGAAAAACGAAAATTAATAAAGATGAAAATTTATTAATATCAAATACAAATGAAAAAGATTTATTAACCAGCAAAGAAGTTAAAGTAATTATTACAAATAATCATCAAACTAAATATTTAACTAAATTAGAAAGTGATTTAACTAAATTTAATAATATCAACTATAAATCAAATAATGATTATTTAAAGTTTATATTAAATAGTAATATCAAAAGTTCTTTAATTATTTTTACTAGTTTAGCTAGAGTTGTATCAATTGATGTTTTTAAATTACAAGAAGCTAAATGAAAAGATAATGGTGAAGATTTAACTAATAAATTACATTTGTTAGCAGATGAAAAAATCATTCAATGTTTTGATACTTTTTCATTAAAAAATAGTAGTGCAAAATATTTATTATTTGCTACTAAATCTGGCAAGATGAAAAGAGTAGATAAACAAGAATTTATTAGTGATAAAGAAATGAGATTATCAAGTTGCATGAATTTAGAAGAAAATGATGTATTAATTGATGTAGTTTATAACTATGATATTTCTGATCAAATATTAAGTTTTACTAAAAAAGGAAATGTCTTAAAATTTGATAGTATTTTAATTCCTTTAGTTTCTATGAAAGCTAAAGGAGTTAATGCAATGAAATTACAAAAAGATGATACTTTGATAAAAGTTATTTCATATAAAGAAAATGAAAATGCATATTTAAACATTTTTAGTAATCAATTTTATAAAGCTTTAAATATTAATGATATTAAGCAAACTAATAGAAACTTAGTAGGAACTAATTTATTAAACACCAAAAAGAAACAAAAACTCTTAAATGTTTTTATTGCTAATAAAGATCTAATTTATTATGGATATGATGAAAAAAATAATTTTGTAGATTTAAGTAATTTATCTATTAATAACACTAATAATTGAGCAAGTTTAAATGATGATTTAATTTATGTTAATGCATATATAAAGCAAGAATAATGCTTATTTTTGAAGTGTAATGGAGTAAAGATAAATGGCCAAAAAAATGAATAGTGATTTTACTTCTTATAATGAAAATATAAAAAATGAAATAGACAAATTTATTAATAATGAAAATATTTTTAAATTATTAATTGGAATAAATGGTTCTGGAAAAACCACATATTTAGATAATTTTGAAAAACAAATTAATAAAGATAAGGATAAAATTAATTTAATTAATGTTCCAAGTGAAATTTATCTAGATGATGAAGTTCTTAAGGGTGGAACACAAAGACAGCCTTCAATACTTGCAGATTTGCTAACTTTTATTCAAAAACTTATTAATCAAACTGGAACATTTAAATACAAAATAGATAGCGAATGTGAAAGTGAATTTAATAAAATAGATAAATTATGAAATTGCATAAAAAGTCAAAATGATGAAAATGATATGCATAATCATAAGAAAGATATTATAAACAGTAACTTAATACAATTAGAAAAATCTAAAGATCTACCCATTTTTGATATTAATGATAAAACCAAAGAATTAGGAAATGACATTTCAACAGGTGATAAATTTTACACATTAATTTCATTGATGAATGATATTTTAACTGTAATAAATGATAAAAATAATAAAGAATACAATTCTAATACTACAAATAAAAAAACAATTTTGTTAATTGATGAACCAGAAAAATTTCTTCATCCTACTTTAATTAACATAGTTGGAACAATATTATGTAAACTTTATTATAAACACAATATTTCATTAATAATTACAACCCATTCTCCAATTTTATTAAAATCAATTGTTGAAAATAGTAGATATTTTAATACTTTAAATAAAAATCATAAAGATGAAGAAAATAATCAAGAGTATTATCCTAAAATACTTTTATTTAAAAAAGAAATACAATCTAATGATCAATCAAAATATAACTACACAAATAATGAAATAAATTTATTCAAAAT
>JAFNRE010000112.1:0-3726 GCA_017385735.1 Mycoplasmataceae bacterium | reverse complement strand
TGATTCTTATTTAACATATGGTTCAAAATTCTTGTCATGATCTGCTATTTCTATTATTTTTTATATGTTAGATTGATATTTCATATCTTCATTTAGTAGTTTAAATTTAATATGAATTCAGTGTTTTAGTGCTGTTGTTGGATTTATCTTTTATTTAGTTGTTTTAGGTAGTTATAGTGCAAGTTTAAATAAATATGAAAGCATTAATGAAGCAATTAATATCGTTAGAAATTATGCAATAATTTATGATTTTTGATATGTAATACAAATTATTATTATCTTTGGATATTGTTATTTACCTAATATTTATAAATTAAGCATCAATGATCATAAATTAACATGAATTAAAGAAAGAAATATTGCATACAATTATTTTTATTTTCTAAGAAAATTTCAATGAAGTATAAATTGAAAATTAGTTAAATTTTATTTTATATATGCATATTGAATCATGTTAGATGTTTCTATATGAGCAATTGCTGATATATTTTCACAAATTGGAGGAGTTATTGATCCACATGCTGGTTTAAATGAACAAAACCAAAAAATATATCACCAAATTATCTTGTTATGTACACAATATTCAACATACTTATACATCTTTTTTAATGGTTTTGGTTTAATAACAAATAAATTTTTATCTATTCCATTAGGATTAAATGAAATATATGATGCAAAACAAAATACTAAAAAATTATTTTGATGAGGATTTATTATTGCATTATGTTTATTATTCTTTGTTTTAATAATTTCATATGAATTAAACATGTATTTAATTGGTGGAATAAATCATCCAGATGAATATTGAACTTATCAAGTAACAATTAATAATAAAACACAACTTACAGAATTTACATATAAGCAATTATGAGATATGGGATTTGGTATGAGTTGTATATATGCAATATACATGTTTATTAATATCATGTTTAATAATGTGTATTATTTTGAAGTATCAGGTAATTCGAGATTAATTATTCTTAGTGATGCTTTTGTAAGTGTCATATATGCTATTTTGACTTGATGTTTGATTCTTACACATAATAATTTAAATAATTTATTTGCTTGATACAGTTTAAATAAAAGTTATGTTTTATTTAAATTATTCTTTGGAATAATCATTATTTTTTATGAAAAAGCATTAAATTCAATTAATCATCCAAACTGAATTTTTACAAAATTTAAAAATAAAAAAATTGATTTATTAAAAAAGAATTTATTTGATGATTATAACAATGAACATCAAGTTAAAGAAAATATAGAAAATGATAAAGATTAATCTTCAATACTTAAACTTAAAAATCTTGGTTCTTTAATTGTTTTAATAAAACACTCTAATGGTTTTAGATTCTTTATTTCATCTGGTGAAACATAATAAGTTTCATCATTTCTTAAATGAATATTATTGTTAATATATTTATTATCATGATTCAAATCTAAACTGTAACTGTAATTTAAGATTTGCTTATATCCAAATAATAAACTTAATTCTTTTAAACTATTTTCATGTTTATTATTAAAGATAAATCAGTTATTAGTATTATCAAAAATAATATTTTTAAAATTCTTGAAATTAATTTGTGCTAGAGATTGATAAGCAAGAATTAAACTAGTATGATAACTTCTTCCTTGTTCTAAAATTGTTTTTAGATCAGAATTAATATAACTGCCAAATTCATCTAGAATAATGAATAAATCTCCTTCTTTATTTTTAATACTTTGTCTTAAATCTAAACATACTGCATGTGCTAAATCATTTGAGTAATTTGGTAAACTTAAAAAATTTAAGCTAAATAAAATAATGTTGTTAGATGAACTTAAGATTGAATTCAATGAAACACCAAAATTATTATTTTCAATTTCTTCATACTGATTAATAAAATTCATTGCATCCAAAATAATTTGATAATTAAATAATTTATATTCTTCTTCACTAAATTCTTCTAAAATTTTTAATTTTGAATAATTACTATATTCTTTTAAATTTTTTCAAGTAATTTTAATGTTATTTTTCATTAACAAATTTATGATAAAAAATAAATAGTTATTTACTTGATTAAAGTAATATGTTGCACCCATTGAACTATTACTTAATTCTTTAGTTCTTAATCTCAAAATAATTTCTTTAATTTGCATGTATGTTTTGTTTTCGAAATAGCAATAATCAAAGTTATTATTAAGATGATTATCATTATCAAAGAAATAAAAATCATAATTATATTGTTTAGCCAAATCTTTTAATTTCTTAGTTAAGTTTAAGTCATTTTTACCATCAATAAAAACAAGATTATTATTTGAAGTTTCTAAAATAATATTTTTAATTATTGCCAAAATATAACTAGTTTTTCCACTTCCAGTTGCACCAATTAATGAACAATGAGTAAATAGATCTTTGTAGTCTATTACTTCTTTAATTTTCATATATAATTATTTTAATATCTAACTTAGTTTTATTTATGATTTAAGAATGCATGAGATAAAAAAAATCAATAAAAATCAAAAATTTATTTCTAAAAATGATTCAACTTATTTATATGGATTAATGCCAGTATGAAAAGCAATTTTAAAAATTGGTTCTACTGGAATTTTGATGTCTTTTTTCCTAGGATTGTTTACATTTGCTGATCAATTAATGCTTGTTAACTTTATGCCTGATACTTTAAGATTTTGCTTTAATAATTTATTTTTTGTTGATCATAATGATATTTTTAGACCAATTATTCAAGATTTACAAAACCAAAGTATAAATAATAAAAGTTTATTGCATTTATATAACCAGATAATTTCACAAAAAAATACTAAGGGTATGGCATTAAAGAATTTAGTATTAGCAATAGCAAATACTAATGGTTTAGGAATATATAATTCAGACAGCATTGTAAGATCTGCTGTTAGTTTAACAGTAGCATTAAGTGATATTGTATATATTCTTCCTAGTTTATATTCAATTGGTGTATCTATTAAATACTCTCAAGCTTTAGGTAGAAATGACTATAGAAGTGCATTATACATTTGACAAAATGCATTTATTGGAACAATTAGTGTGACATTAATTGGATGTATTATTACTTTTATTCTAATTCCTTTATTAACTCCAGCACAAGCAACAATTGATTTAATTTCAGATAAGGAATTGCAAAAAACTCAATTAGCTATTTCAACAGTTTTGCAATCAAATAATTTTACAAATAGTTATTATTTATATGAAATTAATAATGAAGTTTATGAAAAGTTTTATTTCATATTAAACAAAAATAATGAATATACATATTTAATAAAAATAAGTAAGAATGATTATATTAATATTTCAAATTTTGCATTAAATACTTTATCTAATTCTAATATTAATGAAGTTATAGTAAATAATCTTCATCCATTATCATCATTTAGTATTAAATTAGTTAATTACAATAATCATAATGATTATCAAAATGTAACTAATATTTGAAACAATTATTTTAATACTGTTAGAAATTATTCTATAACTTGAGCAGAAGACTTTTTATATATTGTTAATGCTGGATTAATAATTGCTTCTATTTCAAATTTACTAATCACTATCTTAAGAAGTGATGGTGCAATTATGATTGCTACAATTATTTCTGTTGTTCCAATTGTTTTAAATATAGTTTTAGATTATATTTTAATTGTATATGCACAAATTGGGATGGATGGAGCAGCTGTATCAACGTTATGTGGTTGAGTTATGCAAGTTGTTTGAACAGC
>JAFNRE010000111.1:0-2786 GCA_017385735.1 Mycoplasmataceae bacterium | reverse complement strand
ATCCCAAAATGCTTCCTTTTTGTTATCATGCTCTTTTATTCTACGAAGAAGTCCTGTTCCATCTTTTCTTAATCCAGCTTGTCCTACATATATGTTTGTTTTGTAACTATCCTTATCTTTGTGTAATAAAAAATATATTCCTGCATGATTTAAATTATTTTTCAGTTCATCATTATCAATATCATGTTTTAACATTGATCTTGAGATTTTATAAATTATGCATTCTTTTGACAAACTAGTTAGTGAGTATTCTACTGGTTCAGCTTTAATTATAGGTTTTGTATTATCTGTATCTATATAAAAATAATTAATAACAATTTTTTCACTTTGCATTAGGAATTTTTCTTTCTAAAAATATTGATTTTATTCAAATTATAATTATTCTTATTTTACTGACAAATAATTAAAAATGCTATTCTACTTTATTAAATGATTTTTAATAAGTAATAGCATTTTTGTTTAAATAAACTAAATTTTTATCTGCTTCTAATTTTTAGTAATATTGTTGTTATCAAATGTTTTAATTATTTTTTCTAAATAATTTTTAGCAAGTTCTCTTCTTAAATTTGTATGGTATTTTTGATTCTTGTAATTTCTAATGCAGCTGTAACAAGATGTATCACAACAATTTTGATTTACTTTTTCATAAGCATATTCAAATGCTTTTTTCATTTCTTTTTCTTCTAATAATCTTGTAACATGCCCAGCTCCTCCAGGAACAGTGTCAAATAAGACAAATACTGATTTATAATTCTCATGAATATAGATTCCATCAATATCATTACGTTCTATATCAAATGCTAATGCAATGCCTTCTAATAAGGCATATAAAACAGAATGTGCTTCATCTTCTCCATGTTCAAAAGGTAAAGAAATTTTCATTTTTAACACATCTGTTTTATATTTGAAACCTAATGACTGTTTTTTTAATTCTTTATTATTGCATTGCTTGTTGAAACTATCTTTATGTGGTAATTTATCAACTATTTTATCTAAGTTGTCGCAACGATATTCATTATTTACAATTGTGTATCCACATTCTTCACATATAAAGAAATTATTATCATTTTTGATTAATAATTCATCATCTTTAATAACTGAAATTTCTAGCACATCATTTATTTTTTTATGGTTATATTCAATACCTTGTCCAATGTATCTTAATGGAGAACTAAAAGATTGTTTTGGTTTGAATACACCTTCCTTATTCTCATCGACAAATCCAAAAAAACCAAATTTAGGAGTAATAAAACAAGCATTTTTTTCTTTTATTTCTTCTTTACATGTTTCACAAGTCATTTTATCAATACGAAATTCATTAACTGTTACTTTATGACATTTTTTACATTCATAAGAATACAAACCTGATAGTTCATTAGCATTGCAAATATATCTAGAAGTAATTATTTTTTTATCTACCATGATTTCTGAACTTGGTGCATATTCAGATAAAGCAATTTTTAAATCTCTAACTAACCTATAATCATCATCTTTAATATCGTCAGTGTATTTATTTAAATATAATTGCACTAAATCAGTTGGAAAGCAATATTTTGGAATTAAATTATTATTGGCTAAATTTGTTATAAGATTTTTATTGTTTTCATCAGTGTTTTGAAATAATTCTCTTTGTTTTTTATAATAGTCAAGACTTTTTCCATCTTCATTAACTTTTGAAATTTCTTTTTGTTTTTCTAAATCGCTTCATATTTTATCGAATTTTTCTTTGGCAATCTTTATATTAAAGTCTGAATCTTCTTTTAAAATATCATTAATTCATTTGCCGTTAGACAAATCTTCTTTAACTTTTTTATTAGGCAAAACATTATTTGTGCTTTGTATTAATGATTCAGGTTTATTTTGTAAAAACTTAATAAATTCATCAAATCATTTTGAATAAAATGTTTCAATAGAATCAAAGGCTTCTAGATAATTTTTAAAGAATTGTGACAAAGCCATTGCTAGTAAATGTCTGTATATAATCTTATGATTTTCCATTCTAAAAATAGGAGTATTACATTTGCCATCAATCATTTTTGAAGGGTCTAAAAAGAATGTATAGTCATGTGAATTAGAACTACAATATGTTAGTACAAAAGCTGAACTTTCTTCTGATCTTCCAGCTCTACCTGCTCTTTGTATATAATTTGAAGCAGTTGGTGGTACATTTCTTAATAAAACATTTTCTAATGTACCAAGGTTTATTCCCATTTCAAATGTTGTAGAACAACTTAAATAATTAATTTGTTTTTCTTTAAATTGATTTTGTACTTTTTTAGCTTTATCTAAACTAAGTTGTGCAGTGTGTTCTTGATATAGTAATCTTTCAATTTTCTTATTTTTGTATTGTTCTCTATAATAATCATTTTCTAACTTTTTATCTACATTTATTTGTTCTAATGTATTTATTTTTAAACAATTTTGACAAATTTCTTTTTCATTAAATCTAGTTATTTTTTTACACTTCTTGCAAAAAAATCAATTTATATCGTCATATCTATGTAAATGAAATTTAGAGATATCAAGTTGATATAAATTTTGTTTTGAATCATATTCTTTTAAAATCTCTTTTTTTAATGTATCATAGACATGTTTTATTAACTCATCTGCTGTAGTTTTATCAATATTAAAAAACATTGTAGTATATTGTTCTACTTTAGTGAGTTTTTTATTTGTAGAAATTAATGATCAAACTTTATTTTTTATATTTCCAGAATATTCATTTTGTTTTATATATGTAGCATATTTATTAAACTTTTTATAAGAAAGATATTTGTCTTTGTCTT
>JAFNRE010000110.1:0-3179 GCA_017385735.1 Mycoplasmataceae bacterium | reverse complement strand
TGCTGGTGAAATTATTAGTAGTAAACAAGCAAAACAAATTATTGATGCTGGAATTGAAGAAGTTGAAATAAGAAGTGTTTTAGCATGTAAATTAGAACACGGAATTTGTCAAAAATGTTTTGGTAATGACTTAACAACCAAACATCCAATTGAAGTTGGTGAAGCTATTGGAGTTATTGCTGCTCAATCAATTGGTGAACCTGGTACTCAATTAACTATGAGAACTTTCCATACTGGGGGAGTTGCTGGTGGAAGTAATATTACACAAGGTTTTGAACGTTTAAAACAATTATTAGATGTAATTCCACCAAAACCATGAGAAAAAGCACTTATTAGTGAAATTGAAGGTCAAGTTACAGATATTCAAACTACTACAACTGGTATTGTAGTTACAATTAAAGGTGTTACTGATGAAGTTACTTATGAACGAGCATTTACTTCAAATGGTGGACCTTTAAGAGTTACAAAGAGTCAACATATTTCATTTGGAGATAAAGTGTTTGACGGTGTAATTGACATTAGAGAATTATTAAAAGTTGCTGGTATTGAAAAAGTTAGAGAATATATCTTAAAAGAAGTTCAAAAAGTTTATAGATTACAAGGTATTGAAATTTCTGATCGTTATATTGAAATTATTATTCGTCAATTAACTAATAAAGTACAAATTCAAAATCCTGGAGATAGTAGTTACTTTATTGGTCAAGTAACAACAATCAATGAATTTTATAATGTATGTAAGGTTTTATATAAGAAAAATCAAACCTTACCAACAGCAATTAATTTAGTATTTAGTATTGATGATGTTCCATCAAAAACTGATAGTTTCTTATCTGCTGCAAGTTTCCAAGGAACAAAGAAAATCCTTACTGATGCTGCAGTTAAAGCACAAATTGATCCACTATTAGGATTAAAAGAAAATGTTATTTTAGGAAATTTAATTCCTGCTGGTACAGGATTAAAAACAAGAGAACAAATTCTTCAAGCAGGTAAAAAAGCTTATAATGAAGAATATTAATTTCATTTTCTTAATTTAAAGTAGTATAATTTATATTATTTTATGAATATTTTATTTGGAGATATAGTTTAATATGCAAAATACAACAGTATTAAATAAACAAAAAGCTGCTGCACAAAGAAAATGATATTTAATTGATGCTTCTAATATTCCATTAGGTAGACTTGCAGTAGAAATAGCTGATTTATTAAGAGGTAAAAGAAAACCAATTTTTACTCCAAATCAAGATTGTGGAGACTTTGTAGTTGTTATAAATAGTGATAAGATTGTTTTAACTGGTCATAAAGAAGAAAATGAAATTTGATATAACCATTCAGGTTTTATTAAAACTGGTTTAAGAGCTAGAAATGGAAAAACCATGTTAGAACATTATTCTAATGAATTATTAAGAAGAAGTGTATGAGGTATGCTTCCTAAGAATAAATTATCAAGAGCATTATTAAAAAAACTATATATCTTCAAAAATGAAGAACACAATAAATTAGCACAACAACCAATTCCTTATGAATTTAAAGATAAAAAGGTTAAAAAAGAAGCAAAGAGTAACTAGGTAATTATTAATTATGAATAAGAATGAATATAAAGGATTAGGAAGAAGAAAATCTTCCATTGCAAGAGTTAAATTAGTACCAGGATCAGGAAAGACTTTTATTAATAATAGAACTCCTGAAGATTATTTTCCTAATGCATTAGTAATTCAAGATATGCAACTTCCATTAACTTTAACAAATAATCTAAAAACTTTTGATATTTTTGTTAAAGTTCAAGGTGGAGGATTCACTGGTCAAGCTGGTGCAATTAGATTAGGAATTGCTAGAGCATTATTAGAATATGATGAAGAATTAAGAAAGAAACTTAAACTTCAAAAATTATTAACAAGAGATGCAAGAAGCAAAGAACGTAAGAAATTTGGACATTATGGTGCTAGAGTAAGTCCACAATTTACTAAACGTTAATTGATCAAATTCATTAATATATATGATAGTGTAATAAATTCTTTTAGAAGTTAATTACACTATTTTTTTATGTTAAATTTCTGGTTTTATTAAAAAAAAAAAAAAAGATAAAATCTAAATAATATTTATCTAAAAAAGAGCAAAATTATGAAAAAATCAATGAAATTAATCCTAGGATTATTAGGCATAACTACTATATCTGCAATTACTATAGGAAGTGTTATATCTTGTAGTAATGATAATAATACTTCTAATAATAATTCTGATTCTAATTCTAATGTTAATGTGAATGAAGAAGGTCAAACTTTATCAAATCCTAATACAAAGTTCATTATTCCGTACACTGATTTAAGTACAAATGTTATTAATGATCCTACAACTAATAAACCTTATACATCTTATAGTGATGCATTAAGTAATTGAACTTCAACATTTAATAATTTAACTAGTACACAAACACAATATGAAAATATTGTTTATGATGCTATACAATCCTATCTTTCTAATAATATATTATCTGGTGGCGGTTTAGATGCTTATTTTTCTTTTCCTATTTGATCTAATACTGAGAATTTTACAACAATAATTAATGATATTAATTATTCTATAAATACTAAGACACAAATTACAAACATACAAATCTCATTTAATAATAAGAATGTTAATTTAAGTTTTAATCAAAATGAAACTATATATTTAATGAATGATAATACTAAAACCAAGTATATTATTGGTGATGGTGAATATTATAGTAATACAAGCAATATTTCATTCGCTCCTACAATTTGTTGACATTCAGAAGAAAATTCTTTTTTTCATCAATGTTTTGGTGGCTTACAAGTTGCAAATACATGCAATAATATTTTGACAGCTAGTCTTTTTGAAAATCGTGCTTTATATAATTTATCCAGTATAAAAGATTGAGAAAATATGTTGCAAAATCAAAAAGATAATATTAATTTTTTACAAAAAATTATTTCTTATTCAAATGAACAGTTAATTTGTGTTGATAAAGTATCATATCAAACTAATTCTCATTCTATTTATAGAACAATATCTGCTCCTTTTTATGAATTTATAATCACATGAAATAATGGTTATTATTTTGGATCTTTAAATAATGAAAATAATTAATAAAATAATTTATTAACATAGTGAAATATAGACATGGATATGAAATTTGGACAAAAGTCAAATTTCATGTTTTT
>JAFNRE010000109.1:0-3390 GCA_017385735.1 Mycoplasmataceae bacterium | reverse complement strand
TAAAGACTTTAGGAGAAATTTTTACTCCAGGAATATATGGAACTGATTATTATATCAATACTAAAGGATATCAATATTCTTCAGTTCCAAGCAATAATCAAACAACATTTAGTAATGTTGTTAATAAATTAGAAAATTAAGTTTATCAAATAGTTTCTTTAAACAAAAATAGCCGTATTTTCACATTATTATAAATTCTTATCGTATTTATATATGAAAGGTTATTTTAATATTTAATGAAACAAAAAAACATTAAGAGTAATTTAGAAGATATTTATAAAGAAACTATTAATAAAATAGATTTAAAGTTCGGAGAAGGAACTTTACAATTTTTAGGTGAACAAAATAAGATATTTGATGAAAATAATATTATTAAATCAGGCAGTTATTTTATTGATAAAGCATTAGGAATTGGTGGGTATCCAAAAGGTAGAATCATTGAAATTTATGGTGCTGAATCTTGCGGAAAAACTACAATTGCATTAAAAGCAGTTGCTGAATGTCAAAAAAAAGGTGAAAGAGCAGTATATATTGATGCTGAACACGCTTTAGATTCAACTTATGCACAAAAATTAGGAGTTAATTTAAATGAAATAGTTTTGTGTCAACCAAGTAGTGGTGAACAAACTTTTAGTATTATAGAAGCTTTAATAAAAACACAATTAGTTTCTTTAATAGTTGTTGATTCTGTTGCAGCATTAACTCCGCAACAAGAACTTAATGGTGATTTTGATGAACAAACTATTGGATTACAAGCAAGAATGATGTCAAAAGGTTTAAGAATCATTCAAAGTTTATTGACTGATAATGTTACTATTATTTTTATTAATCAAATTAGAGATAAAATTGGTTTAAGTTATGCTGCAGGAGTTACAACAAGTGGAGGAAGAGCATTAAAGTTTTTTTCTTCACTAAGAATTGAAGCAAAAAAACAAGAAGTTATTAAAAATAATGATGAAGCAATTGGTTTTAAAATTAAATTAACTGTTATAAAAAACAAACTTGCAAGACCATTAACTAGTGCAATTATTGATCTTTATTTTAATAATGGTTTTAATTATGATAATGAAATAATTGATATCGCAATTAATCAAGGAATTATCAATAAAAGTGGAAGTTGGTATTCTTATCATAATGAAAATATTGCTCAAGGAAAAGAAAGCATGAAAAAAGTAATATTTGCTAATGAAGAATTATTTAATAAAATCAAACAAGAAATATTAGATAAAGATTTAATCTAATTAGTTTTTATTTTTTAAAAAACTTAATAAAGTTCTAGCAACTCCATCTTCATCATTAGATTTGGTTGTTATAAATTTAGCAGCAAATTTAGATGTGTTTGAACCATTTAACATTGCAAAAGAAAATCGTGCTTTTTGTAATAATTCAACATCATTATCATTATCTCCAAATGCAATTGTGTGCGACATATCAATTCCATAAAAAGCACTTAAATAATCAAGAGCATGTCCTTTAGAAGCAATAGGTATTCCGATTTCTATAATATTGTATTCTTCATCAATTTCATATGTTTTAATGCTTAATATTTCATATAAACCCATTAATCTATTAATTATAAAAACATTTTTGCTAATATGAGTTACCAAACTTATAGTATGTGGATTGAATTGGATATTTTTGATTTCATTTCCATAAATAATATTGTTATTACTATAAATATGGAATCAATTATGAATTTTATCTAACAATTCTTTATTTTTAATTTTTTTATAAATGAAAGTTGCATTTTCATTTTCTAAGACAATATTAATAACATTTTTAAGAATCTTTTTATCATTTAAAATAGTTTGAGCAATATTTACACTAAACATGTAATTAATCCCACTAAAATATTGATCATGTGGATTGCTTAAACTAGCACCATTATAATTCACACAAATACTTTTTAGATTTAACTGTTCATAAATTGCACTTGTACTTCTAAAAGGTCTTGCAGTTGCTATACAAAAAATATTTCCTTGCTTAATAAATTGTTTAATAGTTTTTTCAGTAAATTTTGAAACTTTACCTTCAGAATTTAATAACGTTCCATCAAGATCACAAACTACTAATAAAGCTTTATTTTTTTGAACAAATGTATCTACTGCTTTTTTCATTTATCTTATTCCTATTAGTTTATAAAATTCTAATAATTTCTTATCTGCTATTTCGTTACAAATTTGATTATTATTATTTACTTTTTTTAATAGTTCTTCTTCATTAATTTCTTTGATTTTTTCTTGTAATTTTGAAATAAAAGAACAAACAATATCTGCAATATAATTTTTAAATTCTTTGTAATTCATATCTTTTGTTTGATTTACAATTTCTAAAACATCTTTATCTAAAATACTTGAAGCAATATTAATTAAATTAGTAATCCCTGGTTGATTAATATAATCATGATTTACTTTATTAAAGTTATCAGTCATAGCACTCATGATTTTTTTTCTAGTTATTTCTATATCATCAGTAATAAAAATTGTGCCATTTACATTTGCATTAGATTTAGACATTTTAATCTTTGGATTAATAAGATCATAAATTTTAGTTGCAGTTTTAGCAAAAAATGGTTCAGGAATACTAAAGATATTTGTTTTAAATTTATTATTAATTCTAATAGCAATATCTCTTGTTAATTCTACATGTTGTTTTTGATCTATTCCAACTGGAACTAGTTGTGCATCATAAAGTAAAATATCTCCAGCCATTAATACAGGATAAGTTAATAAACTAGTTGGAATAGTTTCTGTACCGTTGGATAATTTAAATTTTTGACTCTTATCTTTAAACTGAGTCATACGTTTTAATTCACCAATAGTTGTGAAGTTTAAAAGAGCATTAAAGATTTCTGTGTGTGCTTTAACTTTTGATTGAATAAATATTTTTGTCTTATCAAAATCTAATCCTGCAGCATAATAAACTTTTAAAACATTCATAATATTTTGTTGCATGTTTTTTGGATCATAATTATTTGAAGATAATGCATGTAGATCTGCAACAAAGATAAATAAATCATCTTCTTCAAATTGTTTAAATAATTTAATTGCACCTAAAAAATTACCTAAAGTAATTTGACTAGTTGGTTGTATTCCAGATAAAATTTTTCTCTTCATATGTAAATATAAAATCAATAATTGTTAATAAATTTTTTAAACTTAATCTTAAATAAGATATTTTAATCATTTCTATTTTTATTTTACTTGAATTTTTTATCTTGAATTTTGTTAAATTTATTTATTAAAGAATTTTCTAATATACATGATTTATAAAAATATCTAAAAAAATCTTAAAAAAATTTTTATTTTTTCTTATTTTTATTGTTTTTGAAATAAATAAACTCACGATTTTATTAAATAATTAGCATTATGATTTTTTCTTGTTTTTTCT